>JAUQXC010000461.1 GCA_030834825.1 Thermoflexales bacterium | reverse complement strand
CATTCACTTCAAAATCTTGCGCGCTAAAGGTGATCGCCTCGCCGCTGTGTTGGGCCGTGGCCGTGGCCAGATCGACGAGCAGTGGCACCAGCTGATCGGCGTGATGATCGACGCTGATCCCCAGGATCCGACCGGCATAGCCGCTCAATTTCGCGCCTAAGGCCAGGCCACTTTGCGTGCCGCCCGAACTGGTGGCGAAAACGATGGCGTCAAACGTGGTGCCGATCGCTTTCAGTTGCTCGACGAGTTCCAGCAGCGCTGTGGCATAGCCAGCTGCTCCGATTGGATTGGAGCCGCCCAGTGGAATGAGATACGGTCGTTGGCCGCGCGCGCTCAATTCGGCGGCGACCTCGGCGGCGGCTTCATTGAGAGGACGGGTGCCCGCCCAGAAGATGTCGGCGCCGACCAGATCATCCAACAGGATGTTGCCCGTCCGATCGGTTGGGGCAGACCCCCGCAGGACCAGCGCCGCTTTCAACCCGGCCTTGGCGGCTGCGGCGGCTGTCTGGCGCGCATGATTCGACTGCGGCGCGCCGACGGTGATCAGCGTATCGGCGCGCTGTTGCAAGGCATCCGCCACCAGGAATTCCAGTTTGCGGGTTTTGTTGCCGCCGGTGGCCAGGCCGGTTTGATCGTCACGCTTGACCCACAAGGTCGGACCGCCCAATCGGGCGGAAAGGTTCGGTAGGCGGTGCAGCGGCGTGGGAAAGAAGCCTAGTGAGGTGCGGGGTAAGGTGGTCAGCATAAGCCCTCCGGGCCGATTTTTTCGGTGATTATAGCCCTTCCGGCTGACTTTACAAATCACCTTGACTTCGCTATAATCTGGGCGGCTTCAGGCACCTGTGGACTGAGAGAAACGGCTCTCAGTCCTTGCCTTTATGCCTAACCCTGTTCCTGAAGCAAGCCAATTTTCGGAGGAAGTTTCCATGTCTGAGCAGCCGACCTTTCTGACCAAAGAAGGTCAAAAGAAACTGGAAGAAGAACTGCTTCACCTGCAGACCGTGCGTCGGCAAGAAGTGGCCGAGCGTCTGCACGCGGCGATGGAAGAAGGTGACATCGACGAGAACGCGGAATACGACGATGCCAAGAACGAACAGGCCTTTGTCGAAGGCCGCATCCTGACGCTGGAGAACATGCTGAAGAACGCGGTGATCATCGACGAGAAACCGGTGCATCACGATGAAGTGACGCTGGGGGCCAAGGTGACCATCGTCGAAGGCAATAACTCGCCGGAAGAGTATCACGTGGTCGGGGCAGCCGAGGCCGATCCCACGCAGGGCAAGATTAGCAATGAAAGCCCGCTGGGTAAAGCGCTGATGGGCCGGCGCGTGGGCGATTCGGTTCAAGTCAGCGCACCTGCCGGGTTGTTGACGTTCCGCATTTCAGCGATCCGGTAAGCGTGTTCGGAAGTGAATCTAAGGGTCCATGCGAAATTGATCGCATGGACTTTTTTATGACCTCACCCCATCCCCGGGCTGCACGCCACCCCTTCCCCTCTCCTGACATTTTGTCAGGGGAGGGGAAGGGGTAGGGGTTAGGGTGAGGCAGTAAGAGGCCATCATGGAATTTAGTGATCTGGAACTTGAACGTCTGAAGAAATTGCAGCGTCTGCGCGAGCGTGGCATCGAGCCGTATCCAGCGCGCGTCACGCGCACGCATACCAACCAGCAAGCGATTGACGCTTTCGCGGCGCAAGAAGCCGCGTCCGATGCGCCGCATCAGGCGGGCGGCGAGGCCGTTGAAGCTGCCGTGGTCGGTCGGTTGGTGTTGGTCCGCCCGATGGGCAAAGCCTCCTTCGCGCACATCGAGGACGGCACGAGTCGCCTGCAAATCTACATGAAGAAGGAAGAAGTCGGCGAAGAGACCTACGAGATGTTCTTAAAGGACATCGATCTGGGTGACTTCCTTGAGGCCCAGGGACACATGTTCCGCACCAAGACCGGTGAGCCGACGCTGCGTATCACACAGCTGCACATCATCAGCAAAGCCATTCAACCGCCCCCTGAAAAGTGGCATGGCCTTAAGGACGTGGAAACACGGCTGCGGCAGCGCTATGCCGATCTCTTGTCGAATCCCGAAACGCGCGAAGTCTTTCGCAAGCGCGCGCAGGTCGTCAATGCGTTGCGGCGCTTCCTCGATAACCTCGATTTCCTTGAAGTGGAGACACCGGTGCTGCAACCGCTCTACGGCGGGGCGGCGGCCCGACCGTTCATCACGCATCACAATCAACTGGATCAAAATCTGTATCTGCGCATCTCGTTCGAGTTATATTTGAAGCGCCTGCTGGTGGGCATGTACGAGCGCGTGTACGAAATCGGCCGCGACTTTCGCAACGAAGGTGTGTCGTACAAGCACAATCCCGAGTTCACGCAATTGGAATTTTATGCCGCCTACTGGGACTATAAGAAGGTGATGGAAGTCACCGAGCAGATGGTGGCCTATGTGGCGCAGGAAGTGACCGGCTCGACGCAGATCGAATATGACGGCAAGGCGATCGAGTTGGGCGGCGCGTGGCAGCGCCTGACCATGCGCGAAGCGATCAAGAAGTGGGCCGAGATCGATTATATGGACTATCCCACGGCCGCCGAGCTGCGGGCGGCGATCCGGGCCAGAGGCGGCCATGCGCCCGATGATGCCTCGTGGGGCAAGCTGATCGATGGTTTGATGGGCGACTACGTGGAGCCGCAATTGATCCAGCCGACGTTTCTGTATGACTATCCACGCGATATCTCGCCGCTGGCCAAGCGCAAGCCGGACGATGCCCGGCACGTCGAACGTTTTGAGTTCTTCATCGCCGGCATGGAGATGGGCAATGCCTTCTCCGAATTGAACGATCCGCTCGATCAGGAAGAGCGCTTCGTCGAGATGAATCGCACCGAGGATGTCGAAGCGGGCGATGCACATCCACTGGACGAAGACTATCTGCGCGCCATGCGCTACGGCATGCCACCCAATGGCGGCTTCGGCATGGGCGTCGATCGCCTGACGATGCTGCTGACGAATCAGCAAACGATCCGCGAAGTGATCCTATATCCGCACTTGCGGAGCTCAGAGAAGTAACGGCGACAAATGTCGGACGACGGACCACAGACAATAGTTGAAACGCCCGCTGCTTGAATGTATCAGGCGGCGGGCGTTTTGTTTGGTGATGTTATAATCCCTTGCGAGAGGAAACATCTTATGACCGCCGATAAACTTCAATTGAAGTTATCTGCTTTAGCCAGAGAAAAGGATCGTCCGGCAGAAATCCAGCGTTGCCCTATTTGTGGTGGACAGCTGCACGTCTATTTTGAAGCGTATAAGCGCGGCACGAGAAATATGTGCGGAGCCAGTGCGAAGTGCGATGGTTGTGGAGCTGCAGTGGCTATTGATCTTGGCGAGCCGATGCCAATTTGGCTATCAGGCAATGCTGGCAAGGTGCGTCGCCCAAAACCGAAATGAGAGTCATGGCAGCTATAACAATTACGCTTGACATGATCTTTTGGCATGCGTATAATCTTGCCATCAACGCTGACAGAGAAGAGTAGGTTCAAGCGGACTTCCAGAAAGCCGTCGGATGATGCGAGACGGCAGACGCTTGAACTGAAATCCACCTCTCGAGTTGAGCGGTGCTCCCGTTAACGAGCGCGAATGAGGTCGCTGGCAACAGCGGCAAACCTAGGTGGCACCACGAGGCCCCTCGTCCTAGTCTTGGCGAGGGGCCTTTTTGTTTTGATCGGATGTCATTGCGAGCCCGGATGGGCGAAGCAATCTCATATTCTGTGCCAAACGCGAGATTGCTTCGTCGCCTCCTTCGACTGTGTGGCAAACGACGCCACTCCGCTCACGCCGTATCCGCGAAGCGGCGACGCGCTAGGCGGGCTGCTCCTCGCAATGACGAATAAAAGGAGCGATATGTTGAAAGGAATGTTTGCGCCACTCGCTACGCCATTTAAGGAAGACGGCGCGCTGGATCTGGAGAAGTTGCGATCGAATATCGAGCGACTTAATGCCACAGGCCTGACAGGTTACCTCGCGCTTGGCTCGAATAGCGAAGCGGTGCATGTGACGCCGGACGAAGCCTCACAGATTTTTGCGGCGGTGAGGCAGGCAGCTGCGCCGGGCAAGATCGTCATTGCGGGAACGGGTCAATTTTCAACTGTGGCTACCATTGAGATAACGCGGCGCGCGGCGGACGTGGGCTGTGATGCTGCGTTGATCGTGACACCCTTCTATTACAAGAATAGTATGACGGGTGAGGCATTGAAGCAGCATTACTTCGCCATTGCCGATCAAGCGCCCATCCCGGTGATGATCTATAACGTCCCCGCGAACTCGGGCTTCAATATGGCATCGTCGATCGTCGCGGAGATTGCACAGCATCCGAATGTGGTGGGCATCAAGGACAGTGCCGGCGACATCAATCAGATCGCGGAAACGGTGAGACTGACAAGAAGTAAAGGAGGCAAGCGTCCCGAGCGGAGCGCAGCGGAGTCGAAGGACGCGGTTTCGACTGACACCATGCTTCGTTCGGCGTCCTCTGCCGGCAATTTTGCGGTGTTCAGTGGCAACTATGGGGCGATGCTGCCTGCACTCTCATTCGGAGTGGCGGGCGGGATTTTGGCAGTGTGCAACATCGCGCCGCATGAGTGCGTGCAGATTTACGAGTTATTCCAGCAAGGCCGCATCGCTGAAGCAGGTGAACTGCACTTACGCATCTTACCCGTCGCGCGGGCGGTAACGGCACAGTTCGGCGTACCGGGCCTGAAGGCGGCGATGGATCTGCTGGGCTACCAGGGCGGTTATCCGCGTTCGCCGCTCTTGCCGCTGGACCAGAATCAAAACGCGGAGTTGAAGAAGATTTTGCGAGAAGCAGAACTACTGTGACAAGGTGACAGTGTGACCCTCTGACAAGGTGATCTCGCTAAAAGGATTACCTTGTCACCCTTTCACCCTGTCAGCCCGTCACAGAACCAGGAGAATTCAAAATGCTAGACCTGACCTACCTGCGTGAACATGCCGACGAAGTTAAAGAAGCGATGGCAAAGCTGTACGCCGAAGCACCCATCGACGAGATTCTTGATCTCGACAAGCAGCGCCGCGCCTTGCTGCAGGAAGTGGAGCAGTTGAAGCAGCAGCGCAACATCGTCTCGAAAGAGATCGGTAGGATGAAGGAAGCCGCTGAACGTGAGGCCAAGAAAGCCGAGATGCGCGCCGTAGGTGATCGCATCACAGCGCTGGATGCCGAAGTCAACGCTGTGGAAACACGCCTCAACGATCTCATGCTGCGCGTGCCCAATCTGCCCGATCCTTCGGTGCCGGTGGGCAAAGACGACAGCGAGAACATTGTCACGCGCGTGATCGGCGAACCGAAGACGGCCAAAGACTTTGGCTTTGAGCCGAAGCCACACTGGGACCTGGGCACCGAACTGGGCCTCATCGACTTTGAACGCGGGGTGAAAGTCAGCGGGACCCGCTTCTACATGCTCATCGGCGCGGGGGCGAAGTTGCAGCGTGCGTTGATCAGCTTCATGCTCGACGTGCACATCGGGCAGGGCTACGTCGAGGTGTATCCACCATATCTGGTGAAGCGTGAAGTGCTGATCGGGACGGGGCAGCTGCCCAAGTTTGCGGAGAATCAATACTACGATCAGATCGACGATCTGTGGATGATCCCCACAGCAGAAGTGCCCGTGACCAACATGTATGCGGGCGAGATTCTGGAGGGTGACCGGCTGCCGATCAATCACGTCGCCTACACGGCCTGCTTCCGGCGTGAGCAGATGTCGGCGGGACGCGATACGCGCGGCATCAAGCGCGGCCATCAGTTCGACAAAGTGGAGATGGTCAAGTTTTGCACGCCCGAAACGAGCATGGACGAGCTGACCAAGCTGATCGATAACGCTGAAGAGATCGCGCGGTTGTTGAAGATCCCGTACCGCATCATCCAGATGTGCACCGGCGATCTGTCGTTTACCGCGGCGGTGAAATATGACGTGGAGCTGTGGGCGCCCGGCTGCAACGAGTGGCTGGAGGTGTCGTCGTGCAGCAACTTCAAGGATTTTCAGGCCCGGCGGGCGAACATCAAGTTCCGGCGGGAAAAGGGCGCTAAGGCCGAATACGTTCACACGCTAAACGGATCGGGTCTGGCACTGCCACGGGTCGTCATCGCGGTGATGGAGAACTACCAGCAGGCCGACGGGAGCATCCTGGTGCCGGAAGTGCTGAGACCTTACATGGGTGGGCTGGAGGTCATACGAGGGGTGTAGGACCACCAGGCCCTGCGAATTTTACGAGATTCGCAGGGCCTTTCTGTACATTAGGCAATCGATCTGTAACGGCTTTGCAACACTCTGAAACGTGGGGTTGTGTTACTCTACCATCAGGAGAAGTAGGGGTGTGACAGACCTGCCTCCTACTGGGTCTCCAGTGGTGTACCCAGGTTCACCACTTCAACCCAGGTCTTGCCGGGCTTTAAGGGAATGGGCTTGCCATCGGGATCGACGAACGTTAACATGTCGCCACGATCAATCCGGATCCATTTGCCGCCAAATTCCTGGCCGTCCCGGAAAAGACGGACGGGGCCCTCATTCCAGATCTGGATCTGTAGACCAAATGCCTGGAACGTGCCATGGTCTTCTTCCAGATAGCGTTTGTCTTCGACGTGATTGGCGTAAACGACGATCACATTGGCGGCGCTAAGTTGTTGGCCGTTCAGTGCATCGGTATGCGGTACGCCGGCGCTCCAGCGCAGCCAACAGCCTGCGATCGAACCGCAGGTGGCAGCCGCGGCATCATATTTCCAGAGCTCCGTCTCTGAGCCATATTTCACTTTCAGCTCACTGGTGGGGCGACCTGGTGAGAGCGGCTCAGTGGAGAAGGTCAGGCCACTGAGATCGGGTTTGGTGTTGGAGCCGCGCTGGTCGGCTTCCTTCCAGATTTCGGCGGGCACGACCATCAAGTTGTGCGGTATCGGTGCGCTGTCGCTGCGATAGAACATGGGCGTGTAGTCGCCAAAGTCCGGCGTGAAGAAACGCTTCTCTTGATGGATGTCGCTGGGCTTGAGGTAAAATTCGCGCGTGCCACCGGACATGCCCGAGCAGGCCAGCAGCGATTTGAAGATGGCCGGGATTTCATTGTCGATGATACGGCACGATCGGGTGCCGCCCACCCGATCGGGCGTGCGGCCGTAAAAGATCGCGGTCCAGCGCGGGATGCGACCTTCCGATTCGTGCTCGAAAACCCAGTCGGCAAAGCTGGTGCCGGCTTGAGGGCGAACACCGGTTTCCAATGAATCGCCAATCTTGATCGCCAATGGACGGCGATTGAGGATGGCCGGATCAGAAACCTTTTCGCCGGTTAAAGGATTCACATC
This sequence comes from Thermoflexales bacterium, assembly GCA_030834825.1. Lineage (GTDB taxonomy): Bacteria > Chloroflexota > Anaerolineae > Fen-1058 > Fen-1058 > Fen-1058. Next base: position 11,573 of record JAUQXC010000461.1, on the reverse strand, counting down.
CGGCGCCGTCAGATCGATTACCCGGTTGTCGGGGGTCGGGGCGGGCGGTAACGTTGGACTGGGAGGAACGCTGGGCGTGCGGGTCGCCCGATCGGTTGGCTTAATAATCGGGCGGGCCGTGGGGCCTGGAGGTTGGGTGGTGGGCGAAGCCGGATTGCCACCACAGGCTCCCAAGAACACAGCTACAAACATCAGGCTTATCACCAAGATTGATCGACACGACTGGGTTCGCATGTTCATGCTCCATAGTTAGGAAAGTCGTGGCGATTATAGCATAGGCATAGTGCCTATAACGTACAGGTTTAATTGACTTGTCATAGCAGAGAAGGTATAATCGACGCGCATATGACAGAGCGATACTCACTGCCATGAATGGCAGGCCAATCCATTGCTAATGGCTGTGGTTGAGGCCTGCCTACTGTCATATCTGCCCCGAAATTATCACGTTAACAGGCTGTCTGAAGGCGGAGCCTATGGCACTGAAGGGCAATCTACACGATTTCAGTATCACCCAATTGCTGAACTTGATCCATCTGGCGCGCAAGACCGGCACGCTGGCGATCGATGGCAAACATTCGGCGGCGCGCGCCTCGTTCCGTGAGGGAAAACTGGTGTTTGCTCAGACGGATACGTTGGATAGCCGCCTGATCGGGATGTTGGTCAAGGTCGGCAAAATCACGGTGGATCAAAGCAAGAAGATTCCGGCCAACAAGACCGACCGTGACCTGGCCAACATGTTGGTGCAGGCCGGGTTGTTGACCAAGACGGAATTGGAACAGATGGTGCGCAACAACGTCAAAGATGTGGTTGACCGCTTGTTCGCGCTGAATGACGGTTTGTTCCGGTTCGAACCCAATGTGCTGCCGGAAGATCGGTTGTGGGCGGAGCCGCCGATCAATCTGGATGGCATTATCATGGAAGGGACGCGCCGTCTCAAGGAATCGGAAAAGCTGCAAGAGGAGATTCCCAACCTCGAGGTGACGCTGCGCTTCACCGATCGACCCGATGCCAAACTACGCAACGTCAATTTGAGCGTGGATGAGTGGCGGGTTGTCTCGTACATCAATCCCAAGAATACCGTCCGGCAGATCGCCCAGGCCAATAGCATGAGCGATCTGCAGATTCGCAAGATTGTGTATGCCATGCTGCAGGCTGGCCTGGTGGAAGTGATTCAACCCCTTGGGATGCCGGCCCCGGTGGCGGTACCGGGTGGGCGGGCGGCGCCTCCTAAGGCTTTCGCCAGTACTGAAGAAAAGCGATCGGTGGTCAACAAGCTGATCAATTTCTTCAATCGTTAATTATTCGAGCGACTCATCATCATCTCTTGGAGCATCGGCGGTAAACATGCAAACAGTCAAAATGGTTGTGACAGGGCCGTTCGCCGCGGGCAAGACCGAGTTCATCCGCACGATCAGCGAGATCGACGTGGTTTCGACCGAACGGAAGATTTCGTCGGACGCTGAGCGCATCAAAGATGCGACGACGGTGGCGATGGACTTTGGCCGCATCACGGTCGACGAGGAGTTGGTGTTGTACCTCTTCGGCACGCCGGGCCAAAAACGCTTCGATTTCATGTGGGAAATCTTGTCCGAAGGCATGCTGGGGTTCATTGTCATTGTCGACAGCTCGCGCCCTGAAACCTTCCGCGAAGCGCGGGGCATCCTGGACACGTTCCGGGGTTATGCCGAGACGCCCTATGTGATTGCCGCCAACAAGCAGGATAGTGAAGATGCCTGGTCGCCGGACGATCTGCGCATCGCGCTCAAGATCAGCAAGGACATCAAGGTGTTGCCCTGCGTGGCCAACGACAAGGATTTGGTCAAGGGGGTGCTCCTGGAACTGTTGTACTCGATTCTGGAAACCATGGATCTAGAGGGCGCCGGCTGAAGTATGGGCGGTGATAGTCCTGCGGTGAGCGATGTGGGATGAGTTCGATCGTCACGTCACAAGGTATTGTCCATTATGAGGCCTACGGCCGCGGACGGCCCGTGATCTTGCTGCACGGGTGGATTAACTCCTGGGGGGTGTGGCAGGACTCGATGATCGATCTGGCCGAGAACGGGCGGTACAAGGTTTACGCGCTCGATTTCTGGGGCTTCGGCGATTCTGGCAAGACCAACACACCGCCCTTTAAGGTGGAATCCTATGCCCAAATGGTCAATCAATTCATGGAGATTCTGGGAATTGAGCGCGCGCCGATTCTGGGACACTCGATGGGCGGCACAGTCGCTCTCGCCTTTGCCATGGCTTATCCCCAGCGCGTGACAAAGGTCGGAGCCGTCGGCTCGCCGATTGAAGGCAAATCGTTGAACTTCTTTCTGCGGCTGGCCGGGCGCGACTGGGTGCAGCTGGCGCAAAGCTTGCCCACCGCGACCCACATGATCGTCAATACCCTGGTCCGCATCAATACGGCCGGGGACACACAACGGGTGCGCAAGATGTTGTTGCATGACGTGGATAAGACCAGCATGGAATCATTCTTCCGTAGCATCGGCGATTTGCGCCGGACTGATCTCAGCACAAATCTGGGGGCCTTGAATATGCCGGTGCTAGGCATCTATGGCGAACATGACAACATCGTTGACCCCCATCAAGTGGAGCTGCTCAGCCGGCATGTGCCCGGTGCGCGCACGGTAACGCTGCATCGCTCGCGGCATTTTCCCATGCTGGACGAACCGGATGAGTTTAACGCCACGGTGCGCAGCTTCCTGGCGGCATGACCATCTTTAGGATACTATGGATACTCCCATCGTGGCAGTCGATCGGCAGTACTACTATCCCAATAAGATGGGGCGGATCATTTTGCTGGCGATGGAAGAGGTGATGGGGCGTAACGGGGTCAATGCCATTTTGAATCTGGCGCGCTTGAAGACCCTGGTCAACAGCTATCCGCCCAACAACTTCGATCGGCAGTTTAGTTTCGACGAGGTAGGTTCCATCCAACAAGCCCTGGAGGATATGTATGGGCCGCGTGGCGCTCGTGGGCTGGCGTTGCGGGCCGGGCGAGCCTGCTTCAAGTATGGGATCAAGGAATTCGGCCCGGTGCTGGGCATCGCCGACCTGGCCTTTCGTTTACTGCCACTGGGTATGAAGTTGAAAGTCGGTTTTGAGGTTTTTGCCGAAACGTTCAATAAGTTCAGCGATCAAATCGTGCGGCTGGGCGAGGATGAAGATCGTTACATCTGGATCATCGATCGCTGCCCGGTGTGCTGGCAACGCCAGACCGATGAGCCGTGTTGTCATCTGGCCGTGGGGATTTTGCAGGAAGGTTTATACTGGGTGAGCAGCGGCAAGAGTTTCCATGTTGAAGAAGTGGACTGCATCGCCAAAGGCGATGCCACTTGTACCATCACTATTAACAAACGTCCTCTGGATTGAAATGGAGGTCGGGAAGAAGAAGGCGGCGCAGTTCGCCGGGGCTGATGATAAGGAGCGTTATCGAGAGCGACGGTGATGTTGGTTTTCCTCTGTCCACTCCTTTAGTTTCGGCCCGCACTTCATCCCTCCCAGAACTTATGCCCGTCAAAGAGCAACGCACCCTGCGCCGGTTGGTGATTCGAGACACGCGCAAGATCGCGCCGTTTAACGAAGAAGCCCGCGAGCTGCGCATCTTGAACAAGCGTCTCTGGTTGTCTCAACGCGATGTGCTGGCAGCGCATACCCGTGAAGAGCGCGAGATTCCGGCGATTGAAGCGATGCCGGATGATCGTGTGGAGACCGTCGTTTATCGGGACAATCTGTTTTTTGATCAGGCCTTCATCGATCATTTCCTGCAACGGGCGCGCCGCCTGGGCAAAGCCTGCCGGGTAGCGTTCTCGCCCAACGACCCGGCGATCAGAACACATGCCCTGCCCCTCCAGGGCGGTATTCGGCCCGAGCGAGGTTTCACGGAAGGCGAGCTGCTGGTGGCCGATCTCTGGTATTTTCCCTATGGCCGTGAAACCAAAGTGCGACCGCTGGTCGTCGATACGTTGTCAAAAGAGCTGGGTTACTACAACGTCCCCAAATACATGGCTCCCAATCAGGGCGACCTGACCTATCAGGTGCCGCGGCGGGCCTTCTTGTCGATCGAGCATTGGATTCACGTCTTTATCGCGAATACGACCTTTGGCGTGTTTGCCGAAGGGGCGCGCTTCGAAAAGATCATGGAACGCGCCATGCCCAAGGTCAAACTGATCTGGCGCGCGCTGGTGGAACGCCACAATGTGTTATCACACACCCAGGTGGTGAAGTTGGGCAAGGATGTGCGCATCGATCCCTCCGCGGTCATTCGCGGTCCCACCACCATTGGAGACAACGTCTTTATCGGTCCGGGCGCGGTGATTGACAACAGTATCATCGGTAGCAACGTTTCGATCGGGCAGGGCTGTCAGGTGATGCTCAGCGTCGTCGGGGATGGCAGCTTCCTGCCGTTTCGCGCTTCGCTGTTCATGACGACGCTGATGGAAAATTCGATGGTGGCCCAAAATACCTGCCTGCAAATGTGCGTGGTGGGCCGCGATTCGTTTATTGGCGCCGGCTCCACATTTACCGACTTCAATCTGGTGCCCCGGCCGATCAAGACTTTCTATAAGGATCAATTGGTCGAGATTAACCTGCCTGTGATCGGCGGGTGCGTGGGGCACAACTGCCGTTTGGGTTCGGGCCTCATCGTGTTTCCAGCGCGCACCATCGAATCGGACGTGCTGTTGGTGGGTTCGCGTACGGAGAAAGTGCTGACGCACAACGTGAGCTACGCCGACAGCGATCACTGGAAGCTGCCGAACGGCACCGAGCTGCATCCGCCGGCTTATCACTAATCAAAAATCAAACCGTAACGCAGTCGTAACGACAGGCGCGGAGCCTGGTTCTACAATTATAGTGAGTGGACGTATTCCTTGGATAATTTTGCTTTTATCATTCACCCGCTCGATCCCAAGCGGGATGTGCAAAGAAAATTTCCGTTACTGGGCAAGATTTTACCGATTCGAGCGATCAATTTCTTGTCACGCTTCTTCCCGCCGTTATACATCTCGCACATCACGGGTATTCGATCGGAAGCGACCGGCAAGGAAGTGGAAGGCTGGTTTGTGGCGTGCCCGTTTACGCCGCAACGCATGATGACGCTGCCCGCCAAGACGGTGTATCGTAAGGTCATTGCGACGGCGCGTTTGGCGGAACGCCTGGGCGCAAAGCTGGTGGGCCTGGGCGCGTACACATCGGTGGTAGGCGATGGCGGCGTCACCATCAGCCGCCAGGTGGACACGCCGGTCACCACTGGGGACAGTTACACCGTGGCCAGCGCGGTCGAAGCGATGAAGCGGGCCGCCGCGATCATGGGCATTGACCTGGCAAATGCCACCCTGGCCGTCGTCGGCGCCACCGGCGCCATCGGGTCAGTGGCTGCCCAGGTGCTGGCCGAAGATGTGCCGCAGATCGTTTTGATCGGAAAGCGCCGCGAACGACTGCTTGAAGTCAAAGCCCGCTGTGAGCAAGCAGGCGCCGAAGTCGTGGTCACGGATGATCTCAACCTGCTGCGCCAGGCCGATCTGGTGCTGACGGTGACTTCGGCCGTAGATGCGATTGTGCAGCCGGAGCACTTGAAGTCAGGCGCGGTGGTGTGTGATGTGGCCCGCCCGCGCGATGTGAGCAAAGTCGTAGCCGAAAAGCGCGACGATGTTTTCGTTTTTGACGGCGGGTTGGTCGAGATCCCGGGGCCGGCCGCCAGCTTTAATTTTGATTTTGGATTTCCGCCCAAGACGTGCTATGCCTGTATGGCCGAGACCATCGCGTTGGCTTTGGAAGGCCGTTATGAGAATTTTTCGCTGGGCAAGGATCTCACCGTGGCGCAAGTGAAAGAGATCGCCAATATTGCCCGGCGGCATGGCTTCAAGCTGGCAGGGTTCCGTTCGTTTGAGCATGCCGTGCCCGAAGCTGAAATCGAGCGCATCCGACTCAACGCCCGGCGGGCACGGCCGGCGTCTGCTAATTAAGTTTCTCATCTATCACGAGGTGACGTATGAGTAAAGGCCGCATCCTGGTTGTGGAAGATGACACCGACATCTCCAACATGCTGAAGATTTACTTCAGCGCGCAGGGCTATGAAGTCACAGTGGCCGGGCGCGGCAATGATGCACTGGACCGCACGCGCAAGCAGCTGCCCAATGTGATCGTGCTGGACATCATGCTGCCGGACATCGACGGCTATGAGGTCTGCACCCGGCTGCGCCGTACCCTGCGGACCAGCCACGTCCCGATCATCTTCCTCACCCAAAAGGACGAGCGCAGCGATCGCATCGCCGGTCTGGAGCTGGGGGCGGATGATTACATCACCAAGCCCTTCGATATTGAAGAACTGCGGCTGCGCGTGCAAGGCGCGATGCGCCGGGCTGAACGCGAGAACTTGACGAGCCCGACGACGGGCCTCTCGAGCGGCAAGATGATCGAGGAACAGCTGCGCAGCCTGATGCGGCGCAAGGACTGGGGCCTGTTATACGTGGGGATCAGCGACTTTGACGCTTTTACCGATGTGTCCGGGTTCGTTGCGGGCGATGAGGTGCTGCGCTTCACCGCGCTGTTGTTAAGCGAGGTGGACGACAAGCTAGGCGGCCCCGACGATTTCATCGGCCATATTGGCGGCGATGACTTCATTGTGATCACTACCCAGGAGAAGGCGGCCGCTCTGGCAGAAGCGGTGACGCAGCGTTTTAACCAGGAGATCGGGGCGCATTACTCTTTCAAAGATCGCGAGCGGGGCTACATCGTCGTGAAAGATGCCGATGGCACAGAGCGGCATGCGCCGTTAATGAAGATGGGGGTAGGGGTCGTCTTGTCCAAGGATTACGAGTTCACCGATATTCGCGAGATTACCGAAGTTTCGGCAGAACTGCGCCGCAAAGCGAGCAGCTAGCGCGCCGAATGAGGTGAGGCCAGCGTGATGGGCAAATCGGTCAGTCGATGGATGCTAGTTGTGGCGGTGCTTGCCGCGCTGCTCCTGCCTGCCTGTCAGTCTGGTGGGCAATCGATCGTGCGGGTGTATGTCAGCCTGCCGCTGCAAAGCCCAAGTCCGAACACCACCGGCATGGGTAAAAGCATCCAGCGCGGCATCGAACGTGCTTTTGAGGAAGTGGGCCATCAAGTCAAGAGTATGGATGGGAGGAGTGTCCAAATTCTTCTGGCGGTCAAAGACGATGGCAACGCGGTGGGGCAATGGGAGCGGGAGAAGGAAGAGAAAAACGCTCGAGAAGCGGCTGCGGATCCACAGGCCGTAGCCTATCTCGGTCCTTACAATTCCGGTGCGGCCATGGTCAGTATTCCGATTTTGAATCGCGCCGGTGTGCTGCAAATTAGTCCCAGCGCAACCTGGCCGGGATTGACCAAGCCGGGTTTTGCGCAAGGCGAACCAGGCATTTTTTATCCTACGGGCAAACGCACGTTCTTCCGCGTGGTTCCGACGGATGAGAAACAAGGTCCCGCCGCAGCGTTGTGGGCGCGCTCGCTGGGACTGCGCACTTTCTACATCCTGGATGATGGCGAAGCCTATGGTGTGGGCGTGGCCAGTCTGTTTTCCAACTACGCTCAGCAGATTGGCCTGTTTCAAGTGGGTCGTCAAACGATCGACAAAACCGCCACCGATTATCGGACGGTGCTGGAGGCGGTGAAGGAATTTGATCCCGATCTGATCTACTTTGGCGGGACGGTGGCAAACGGCGCCCCGCGCTTGTTGCAACAGCTGCGTGAAATGGGGATTGAGGCGGCCGTGATGGGCGCTGATGCGTTGGTCGATCAAAGTTTGATCGAGATGGCCGGGGCCGCCGCCGATGGCGTGTATGCCACCTTCATCGGCGTGCCTCCCGATCGATTGACGACGGATGAGGGGAAGAAATTTTACGCAGATTATAAGGCGCTTCATGGAGAGGAGCCCGGGGCCTTTTCCCAATATGGTTATGACGCCGGGCGGGCCATCATCGCGGCCATTGGTCAGGCGCGGACAGTCGATCGGGAAGGCGTGCTGGCCGGATTGCAAACCGTGTCGTCCCTGAAGGGGACGACGGGCACCTACGTTTTTGATCGCGCCGGTGATACTTCATTAGGATCGGTCAGCGCCATGGTGGTGGAAAACGGGGCCTTTAAGTTTGTTGAAAGATTGAACGTGCCGCAACAGTAAACGGGCTGAGAGTAGGATAGCTGCAAGTGGCGAAGTCGAAGCAACCGCGAACGAATCGCATATTAGGACGGACAGGCGTACGGCTCTTGGTGCTGTTCGTCCTGGGCGCCGTGTTATCTATTGCTATTGCAGCGCTGATGCTGGTCTTCAGCGTCAGCGCGCAGCATCAACAGCTGCTGAGCCAGCAGCGTGAGATTGCCAAAAGCGTTGCCCAGCAGAGCGGCGATTATATGACGAAACTGCGCACCGATCTGCAGACACTGGCCAGCATCGTCCCTTTGTCGCCGCAAAGCCCCAATAGTCTGACCCGCTTGTTGTACAGCGTCCAGCAGAACAATCCCGCTTTCATGGAATTGGCGATCGTGGGTCCCGATGGAACCGATCTGGCCCGGGCCACGCGCGGCGACGTGCGGAATACGGGGTTGCTCGATCGGTCAGAGACAGAGGCCTTCCAGGCTGCCCTGCACAGCCAAAGTCATGTCGGCCCTGTGATCATGCCGAATAAATATCCTGAGCAGACCATGGGGCTGCCGATCATCAATGAAAGCGGGCCGGTTGGAGCCGTCATTGCCCGGGTCGATCTGACGACCCTGTGGAATATTGTGGCAAATGTCGAACTCGGCCAGCGGGGCTCGGTCTATCTGGTTGATGAGCAGGGTGTTCCGATTATCCATCGAAAGATCAGCCTGCTGAGCTCTTCCCCACCCCTAACCAACCCCGTGGTGCTGGAAGCGATCATGACATCATTTGAGCCGGTGACCTTCCGCGCCCATGCGACGGGGTGGGAGATAACGGATGAACCGGTCGTCGCGTACTATAAACCCTTTAAACCGCTTGAAGGGAGTCCCTCTACCTGGTATGTCATCGTCGAGCAACCGTCGCGGGAAGCCTATGCGCAGCGTGACAATGTAATCGCGACCGGCCTCGTCTTGTTGTTGTTTGCCGGGGTCGCGATCATCGTCACGGGCTTCTACATCAATCGCCGCATTATGCGGCCCATCGCTATCTTGCGGCGCGGCGCGGCCCAGCTGGCGTCGGGGAAGCTAGACGCGCGGATCAAAGGCGTGAAGACCGGCGACGATTTGGAATTCCTGGCCGAAGAATTCAACGACCTAGCCTCCAAGCTGCAAGTCGTTCAAACCAGCACTTCGGAAGCCGTGCGCGAACGCGAAGAACAATATCAGTCTGCGCAGCGCCGCGTGCGCGAAATGTCCGCACTTTTGAAGTCTGGCCGGGCTATCACCTCGCTGGATCTGGAAAACGTGCTGGATAACCTGGCCCGTGAATCGGCGGGCACGGCGGGCGCCGATCGCTGCGCCATCTACGTCCTGAATGAAGGACGACGGGTCTTGGTCCTGCGCGGTTGGTGGGATTTTGAAGGACTGCCGCGACCCAGTCTGGAGTACGAACTGGGCGAGGGCGTGGTGGGCTGGTCGGCGCGTGAAAACAAACCGCTCTTCCTGGCCAACGCTCAAGCCGATCAGCGCTTTGCGGTCAAGTGGGATCACGATCGCGACATTGCGGCGGTCATGAATCTGCCGTTGGTGGACGAGGGCAGCGTGGTGGGTGTCTTGCAAGTCTCCACGCGTCCGGGCACGCCAGCCTTTACCCGTGAAGAACAGCGCTTGCTGGCCAGTTTTGCTGATCAAGCCGCGGTGGCCATCAAGAACGCACAGCTCTATGAAATAGAGCGGCGGCGTGCACAAGAAATGGCGCTGGTGGCCGAGATCAACCGCACCATCAGTCTGTCATTGGATCTGGATACGACCCTCAACTCCATCCTAGCTTCCATTCGCACGCTCATTCCCTACGATTTGAGCGAGATCAATTTGTGGGATGAAAATGATAAAGTACTGCGCACGCACGGCCGGGGTGCCGACCCACAGTACAAACAATACAGCCAGGTCTCCAAGGGAGTCTATCAACTTGATGAGGGCATTACCGGCTGGCTGGCACGCAACCGTCAACCGCTGTTGGTGAAAGAGAGCGCCACGAGTGAAGTTCGATCACTCCTGCCGCCGACGGAAGTCCCCATCCGATCGGTGTGCGCTGCCCCGTTGTTTGCCAGCGATCAGCTCGTCGGCACAATCGAGCTCGCTTCCTTGAAGCCGGAGGCTTTTACCACCGGCCATTTGGAAACTTTGCAGACGGTGGCAGCCCAGTCGGCGGTGGCCATTCAAAATGCACAATTGTTTGCCGAAACGCGCCGCCGCGTCGATGAATCGGCCACGCTCTTCCGCATTTCCACCATTGCTTCATCGGCGCTTCCCGCCGATGAAATGCTGCGCCGGTTGATGACCGAAATTGGCAAGCTGGTAAATGCCGAACTGGGTCTGGTCATGCTGCACGATCCAGATGCCCATACTTTGAATCCGTTGCTGGCCGCCTCCTTTGGCGACTTGCCGGATACGATCGGCGAGTTCCACATCGCCGGGACGGATCCTGATTTTGGCCGGTCCGTGTTCCACACGCGCACTGTTTTCCGGACTGACGATGCACTGCATGAAGCGCAACTTGCCGCCTACTATCAACAGTTTGTGCAGCGCTATCAGGTGCGGTCGCTCATGGCGGCGCCATTGATTGTGCGCGATCGCGGTATCGGCGAGGTGTACGTGGCCAAGCGTGTGGTCGCTCCGTTTACGGATGCCGATCAACAGCGTTTGAGCACGGTCGTGACCGTACTGGCCGAGGCGCTGGAAAACACGCGGCTGTCGGCCGAGCAGCAGCGCCGGATCACGCAGCTCAATTCCTTGGGCGAAATTGGCCGGGTGCTTTCGGCCGCGCTGGATGAAGAAGAAGTGCTGGACGCGCTGTACCAGCAGATTAATCGCGTGGTCGATGCGCGCTCGCTGCATGTGGTGGCCTACGACGCCAGTCGCGATGTGGTCACATTCCTGCGCGCCTATGAAGAGGGCCGTAAGGTTGATCTCTCCCAATTTGCCACCCGCCGGCAGCAGGGCGGCAACACGCTGACCTTCTACGTCTGCCGCCAGCGTCGACCGCTGTTGCTGCGCGGCGATGTTATAAGCGAGGCCGCCGAGCTGGGCGTACAGGCCCAGGTGACACCGGGCACTCGCGTGGCTCAGACGTGGATGGGCGTGCCGATGATCAGCGGCGATGACGTGCTGGGCATGTTGTCCATTCAACACCTTGATGATCCCTTTGCCTACGATCAGAACGATTTGAATCTGCTGCAGTCCATTGCCAATCAGGCCAGTGTGGCGCTGGTGAATGCGCGCCTCTATGCGGAGACACAACGGCGTTTGGCGCAGCTGAGCCGCCTGGGTGAAATCGGGCGTGCCATCTCGGCGGCGCTGCACGAGGACGAAGTGCTCGACGTGCTGTATGAGCAGACTAACCGCATGATGGATGCGCGCTCGATGTTTGTGGCCTACTATGAGGAAGCGCTGGACGAGATCACCTTCCG
>JAUQXC010000460.1 GCA_030834825.1 Thermoflexales bacterium | reverse complement strand
GTCGGTTTCAGTTAAACCCTGTGACATTTGGTGCTCCTGAAGGGTTACATGATTTAGGATACTTCTTGCGGGCTGTGTTTAACAACAAAAAACGCCGCGAAGTGCGGCGTCTTTTTCGCGGCGAAAAGCTATTGAACAGATCGAGGTGAATTATGGTAGACTAGTTACGCAATCGCCTATCAGTGCCACCTCGTTTAACTGGGAATGTCAGCCATGACCCAAACTCCATCGCAATCTACCAATCGCGTTCCCCTGATAATTCTGCTATTCATGGCTTTTGGAGTACCTACCGCCGCAGGCGTAGCGTTTGCGGAGAAAATAACACAGAACCCTGGCCCCTGGCTAGCGCTTGCTATCCTCTATGAAATCCTCATTATTATCTTGGGCTTTTTAAGCAAGGTTTGGCAAAAGCTCGAAGGTAAATGGTCTGATCGGGTCGCTGATTGGATCGATACGCGTGTATTGTCTGTCTTCTCAGGATACAAGAAGCATTATTTGCAACACTTGATCTATCAGCATCGCTCCTTTGACGTGAAAGGCTTATCAACCCAGGGTGTCTATACTCTGGAACTTGAGCAAGTCTTTGTCGAATTGAGTCTGGTGTCAAAGCCTGCACATCGGACTTCGACCGATCCTTTCCAGAAAGCACCCAGAGAATTGCGCGCCGGACAACATCCTATCTGGGATTATCTCAAATCTGCGAAGATGGCGAACCAACATCTGGCTATTATCGGGGCACCCGGCAGCGGCAAGAGCACTTTGCTTAAGCACATGACTCTGGCGTTGGCAACAAGTAAACGGAAGTACAACAGCGTAGATCTGCCGCGCAAATTGCCGGTGCTGCTCTTCTTGCGCACATTGGCCGAAGCAGTGGAGGCCGGCGCGAACCTTTCGCTGGCACAGGCCGTGTGCGATAACCTCGTCCGCTCAAATGGCCCGGCTGCGCCCGTCGGTTGGCTGGAAAAGCAGATCAACTTGGGACGTTGTCTGATCATGTTAGATGGATTGGATGAAATTGCTGATCCTCAAGCACGCAAGACAATGGCTGATTGGGTAGAGAAACAGATGGTGGCTTGCGGCAAAAATCGCTTCATCGTTACTTCGCGGCCCTTTGGTTATCAGAGCAACCCCCTAACGGGCGTAACCGTATTTGAGGTGTGTCCCTTTACACATACTCAGGTGAAGCGCTTCGTGCAAAACTGGTATCTCGCTAACGAAGTGATGGGTGCCCAAAAAGACGACCCCGGTGTGCGACTTATGGCACAGCAAGGAGCCGAAGACTTGTTGGAGCGCATTAGTGGCAGTGCGGCCTTATCGACATTGGCCGTCAATCCGCTTTTGCTCACGATGATCGCCAACGTGCATCGCTATCGCAGTTCGTTGCCGGGTCGGCGCGTAGAACTCTATGCCGAAATCTGCGAAGTGTTTCTGGGCAAGAGGCAACAGGCCCGCGGCCTGGAACTGGACCTGACACCTGCGCAGAAGCAGCGCGTCTTGCAACCACTGGCTTTCTATTTGATGTACAAGGCAGCACGCGAAATTTCGCTGGCAGATGCAGTAATGGTCATTCGAGAACCGTTGGCGCGCATCAGTCCTCAAACAGCCGTAGCAGACTTCCTAAAAACTATTGAAAACTTTAGCGGCCTATTGATCGAACGCGAGAACGGCGTTTATGGTTTTGCGCATTTAACCTTTCAAGAATACCTCGCCGCTGTTTACGTTCACGAGCAGCGACTTGAAGAGATGCTTAAGCGCCAGGTTAACAATAGTTGGTGGCACGAAACCATTCGCCTATATTCAGCACAGGCCGATGCCACGCCCATTCTGGTGGCCTGCTTAACGAGCGATAAGCCGCCCGTATCCGCTTTAACGTTGGCGATTGAATGTCGTGCTGAAGCACGCGAAATCCGCCCTGATATGCGAGAACGCTTGGACTGTCTGTTAAATCAAGGCATCGAAGACGCCGATCCTGAGCGCCGTTGCATCGTGGCCGAAGCGTTATTAAGCCAGCGCATACACAGCCTGATCCGCATAGACGAAGACACGTTGGCCGATGCCACGCTGATTACGCACGCTGAGTATCAATTATTTTTGGACGAAAAGCGGATCATAGATCAGTATTATATGCCTGATCACTGGCAAACCTATCAATTCCCGTCAGGTCAGGGCTATCAACCTGTTGTCGGTGTACGCGCTACCGATGCAGACGCATTTTGCCTATGGTTGTCGGAGCGCGAACTTGGGGAGTGGAAATATCGAGTTCCTCATTCAGGCGAATCCCTCCCCAATATTTTGGGTGTGGCTGGTTACTGGCAGAAATCACGAGAAGGAGGTCGGTGGCAGCTGGTCTTAAGCGACGTAATTAGGGCAGACTTACAAAGCCAGTTGCGAGTAGTTTACACCAACGCCCGTGACCGGGCCAGTGCCATTGCCCACAAACGCATCAGCGACCGCGCTTTTCGCCGCGCTCTTGCCCGCGGCCGCAACAGTGACCTCAGCAACGACGATTTCGAGCACGCCCTTGAGCGTGCCCATGACCGCGACAACGACAGCGCTCGCACCCTCGACCGCGCCCTCAACCGCGCCCTCAACCGCGCTCTCGACCGTGACCTTTCCCGTACCCTCGACTTCAACCGTGACCGCACTCTCAAGCTCGATTTCGACAATGCCCTCGACTTCGACTACGTCCTAGACCATGCCCTCGACTACAACTCTTACACTCAAGATTCAGTCGATACAGTTTTAGATGCATACTTTGTGTTGGCTCTTCTGGAAGCACGCGTTAAGGGAGAGTTTCCTGCCCTTGAAGGTATTCGCATCGTCAAAGAGCGGCATCGGAATGTGTCAAGCGGGTAAGAACCATTGCTGCGTATCCAAAGCTATTCTCCTGGCGGCAACCAATTTCTCCCGCGTGCCGCGGCCAGATTGAAATCGTTCCACAGGGTTTCGTCCTTGAATTTGATGTGCAACGTGCCCTTTTTGTAGTAGCGTAGCTCGAAGAACGTGGACTCTGACCAGCCGGGGTGATTGCGAAACGAGGTTTCAAGTGCCTGCGGCATGGTGGTGATGTCGTTATAGGCGCGTTTACTCACAACGCACATCGCCCGGTCGATGTCATTCAGGCTTTCCAGGCGGCGGTAGTCCAGATGAAATGTGCCGGTTGACCAGTGGTCGATGTAGTAGGGCAACACCACTTTGCGGCTGACCTTCCACGCCTTGTTACTCTTCCAGCCCTCGAAGTACACCCGGTTGTCTTCGTGGTAGGCCGTCATGGTGTCGAACGCGTCGAGCACCGCGCCGGTCATGATTTCATCCTTCTTCAGCATCAGCGCCTCGAACATCGCCTTGATGTTGGCCTCGTTGAAGTCCACCCGCTTCTGTCGGGCACGAAACTCCTTCATCATATTCCGCGCCCGCTCGGTGAGGATGGCTTGGAAGCCGGGATGGCTCAGAATCTTCGTCCAGGCGCTTTCTTGCAGCAGAGCGACAAAGGTGTTGTGACGATCCTTGGGGGATTGCTTCTCATCGGCTACGTCCATGACGCTGACGGATTTGCCATGTTCGTCGTCGTAGTAGCTGCCAAAGGGGCCGATGTAGCGCAGTACGTCCTGGCGC
>JAUQXC010000459.1 GCA_030834825.1 Thermoflexales bacterium | reverse complement strand
CGCATTGACGTATCTGCTGGCCGTGCTGCTCTTTGGCCTGATCTGGAACACCCGCGCGCGCAGTTCGATCAGCGCCACGCTCACCTTGTTGGTCGTCAGCAGCCTGGCCTTCGATTTACTCTATGCCACCGGCGCCAAGTTCAGCCGCGTCCTCATCTTTTCCTTGTCGATCGGGCTGGTGCTGGCGGAAGGCAACTGGGCCATCAATTACTGGCGCAGCAATGTGTTCATCGCCGCCGTGGCGCAGCTGCTGGCTTTCTACGCGTTGATCGGCCTGGCTGGACAACATCTACTCGATCGCATCAGCCGGCGCGTGCTGATCGAATTTGGAGTGGTCATGTTCATTGTGCTGCTCTTGCTGTTGTGGGGACGACTGTGAGAAAAAGAAACCGGACTTCCAAGTGAAGTCCGGTTTCTTTTTAGGGGGTCGGTGTGATGGCGATCACGGTCGGCTGCGGTTGGTTGCTCGTCACGGGAGGCGCGGGTGGAGCAAAACTCCACACCAAACTCACGACCATGCTGAGGATCAACAAGATCGCGAAGATGCTCATGATGACTTGCGCCCGGCGCTGCGAGCGTTGCCTGGATCGATTGGCCATGCTTCAACTCCTTTAAGCTGCACTGCGCGGCGATTATACCATAGTGGAAGGTAGAGCTGAGAAATGAGAGGCTGGAGATTGGAAATGAGGAGCACAGACGCGCACCTCAACTTCCCGTCTCACGGTAACCTCAACACCCGTTTCGCAGCCACCCCGATCGGCCCCTCCGGATCCAACGCAGCTGCGCGGTGATATTCAGCACGGCCCGCTTCCGTCTCACGGCCAAACAAATGCCCCAGATAGAAGTGGGCCAGGGCTGACTGCGGATCGAGTCGTGCCGCTTCATTCAATTCACGTTCGGCCCCGCCGCGATCGCCGCTCCGCAAATACGCGCGTCCCAGCCACACATGCGCTTCGGCCTCGGCCGGAGCCAGCGTCACGCTGTGCTGCGCCGCGGCCACGCCCTGATCGGGTGTGCCATACGAACGGCCCACATACAACTCCGCCAGCGATTTCCAGATCGCCGCGTCCTGCGGCTTAAGATCGCGCGCCTGGGTCAGCCACTTCTCGGCATTGGCAAAATCGCGGCGCTGCATAGACACCCGCCCGATTTCGGCGGCGATCAAGGCGTTCGTGGGATCACGCTCGATCGCGTAATTGAGATCGTCGAGCGCGCCGCCCAGATCGGCCCGTTCCCACAAATGCCGCGCGCGGAAATAGCGCGCTACGATCAAATTGGGATCGAGCGCCACCGCCCGATCGAGCCACGCCTGCCCATCGCGCTCGCGTTGATCGCGCACGAAGCCGGCGAAGGCCTGCGCCTCGGCATAAGCGGGATTGATCCGGATCGCTTCGTCAAATGCTCGCTGCGCCAGTACCAGATCGTTCTGTGCCAGATAAGCCCGGCCCAGCAACATGAGTTGCAACGTTCGATCGGATTGCTGCAGAGCTTGCAGAAAAGGCTGCGCTTGATCGCTATGGCTCAACTGCCATTCAGCGAGTGCGGCGTTGGCCTCTTCAAGCGCCAGCAGCTTAGCCAGTGCGGAGTGTGCTTCGGGCGAAGCCAGCGCCGCCACCCAACGCTCGGCAGTGCTGCGCGCGACGGTTAACTGTTCGGCTTGTACAGCCGCCTCAACCCCGTGGCGATAAGGTGTTTCGTCCAGCGGGCGTCGTTCGCTGACCAGCGACCAGTGCTGCACAGCTTCGGCAAACCACTGATCCTGTTCAGCCCACATCGCACGGAGGCGTTCCACGGTGGCGACCTCTGCGCCTAAGCGTTCAGCCTCGGCCAGGGCCTGCTGCGCTCCAGGCCTATCGTGCAGCAGTGCCAAAGATTCGGCCAACTTCACGTGGAGCGTGGCATTCCACGGTTGACGCACCAAGGCCACGCGCAGATAATCGGCCGCCAGTTGGTAATCAATTGACGCACGGAACTCGTCGGCGCGCTGCACGAACGACAGCGTGATCGCATCATCGGGCCGCCCAAGCAGCAGCAGGCCGCCGAGAATCAGCAAGAACCCTAAGCCCCGGAACGCTTTCATTGTTGTGAATTATAATCGGGAATGCACAATAACGTGGTCAGGTGACTGGCCAGCCATTCAGCCCACATCACGAGCACACTCAAGGAGCCTCGCATGGACTTCACCCTTACGCCTGAACATTTGATGATCCAGAATCTGGTACGCGACTTCGGGCAGAAAGAAGTGCAGCCCACCATCAAGGAATGGGATCGCCAGCAGCAGATGAACCCGGAGACGCTGCCGCGCATGGCTGAGTTGGGCATTCTGGGCATTTGCCTTCCCGTAAAATATGGCGGGCAAGGCTTCGACTACATTGCGCTGGGCCTGGTGTGTGAAGAGCTGGAAGCGATCGACACTTCACTGCGCGTGGTGATGTCGGTGCACATGGGCTTGAACAGCCTCGCCGTATTGCAGTGGGGTACGGAAGCACAAAAGCAGCGCTTCCTGGTGCCACAAGCGAAGGGTGAGAAATATGCCATGTTCGGCCTGACCGAACCGGGCGTGGGCAGTGATGTCGCCAACCTGGCCTCGACCGCCAAACGCGATGGCAGCGATTACCTCATCAACGGCGAGAAGATGTGGATCAGCCTCGCCACCAAAGCGCATCACATCCTCTGGTTCGCCAAGACCGATCCGAATGCAAAAAATCCCCACGAAGGCATCACCGCCTTCATGATCGACGCCGGTACCAAGGGCGTCACATGTGGCGACCTGCACGGCAAGCTCGGCGTGCGGGCCGGATCGACGGGCTGGGTCAATTGCAGCGAGGTGCGTGTGCCGCAGGAGAATCGCATAGGTGAAGAGGGCGAAGGTTTCAAGATCGCGATGTCGGCGCTCGATAACGGACGCTATACCGTCGGGGCGGGAGCCGCCGGGATCATCCGTGCTTCGCTCGAAGCCAGCGTGAAGTATGCCAAAGAGCGCCAGGCCTTTGGCAAAGAGATCGGCAAGCATCAACTCGTCCAACAGAAGATCGCCTACATGGTGCAGCGTTACGAGATCGCGCGTCTGCTCTATCTGCGCGCCGGGTGGCTGAAGAACCTGGGCCGGCGCAACACGCGCGAGACTTCGCTGGCCAAGTGGTATATTACTGATGCCTCGTTCGAATCTGCCAATGAGGCGATCCAGATTCACGGCGCGTACGGTTACAGCGACGAGTACGATGTGGAACGTTACCTGCGCAACTCACGGGGCGCCATCATCTACGAAGGCACCAGCGAGATTCATCAATTGATGCAGGCGGGCTATGCGCTGGGCTATCGTGAAGACGGGGAGCTGCGCTGCGAATTGCCGAAGTACGATCCGAAGGTGTGGCAGGAGGAATAGCCCGGCTGTGTCATTCCCGCGTGCTCGCGGCGGGAATCCAGCAGTTGACCTGATTTACTGATTGCCATTTGAATGCCCGATACCCCCCGTCGTACCCGGCACGTCGCCAAGCGGCCCACCGGCTTCCAGTGGAAGCCGGGTATGGGCATGCGGCGGACAGGGCGTGCGAGGCCGTGCTCTCGTGAATCGGGCTTATAGCCAGTCGAATTTATTCGACGCAATAATGTAGCTCGGAGATTGATCTCCGGGCAAACCGAATCATAAAACCAGCGTCCCATCCCAAGGTGCCATCATGGAGAATCCCAAGATCGACCCGGCCCGTTTGCCCGAGCTGCACACAGCCGCCTCCCAGCTGCTTGCTGCGCTGGAACTAAATGAGTTGATCGATTGCACGTTGCAGGCGGCGATCAAACTCACCCACGGGGCACGAGCCTTCATTCAATTTCCCGACCACTCGCTGTATGCGTTTCCGCAGCTGACGGCAGAAATTGAGCAGTCCTTCGGGACGGCATTGGAAGGATTGACACGTGATGCGGCGCGAAATCGTCAAGGCACTTTGATTGCCGACTCGCGAGACGATCCGCGCTTTGCGGCTGAACCGTTAGCCACGTTGTTTACGGCGCGCACGCTGTTGATCGTGCCGTTGCAAGCGCGGAACGAGTTTCTGGGTGCGTTGATTGTCGATAGAGCAACTTCCCCAGAGGTATTCACCGCCGCCGATCTGGCGACACTGACATTCTTCGCCGGGTGGGCCGCACTGGCCATGCGCAGTGCACAATCCCCCCGGCGCGAGGCCGCCTTCATGGCAGAAGTCGCTCATGAACTGGCTCATCCCTTGACCTCAATCAAGGGCTATACGGACCTGTTGCTTAAGAAATTATTGGGGCCACTCAACGCTAAGCAAGTCGAGTTCCTGGAAACCGTATCTCTGAGCACCAACCAAATGAGAGATCTGTTGAACGATCTACTGGACATTGGCCGCCTTGAAACCAGGCGTTTGCGCCTGGAAATCGAGTCCATCGATTTGAGAGAATACGCCAAACAGGTGGTTGGCCACTTACGTCCGGACATTCTCAACAAACGCCAGACCGTGACACTTCCTGTGGACCCGATTCCGCCGGTCCAGGCCGACTTGCAGCGCCTCGTACAGGTCATGACGCTCCTGCTCGATAACGCGATCAAATATACGCCCGGCGAAGGAAAGATCGACGTTAGCATAGAAGTCCTTGATTCCTTCGCAAAGGTTTTTGTTCGAGACACCGGTATTGGTATCGAGTCACAAGATCAGCCCCGCATCTTCCAAAAGTGGTTCCGCTCCGCCGATCCCGTGGTGCGTGAACACCCTGGCAACGGCCTCAACCTTTACATCGCCAAGCATCTGATCGAACTGATGGGGGGTGCCATCGGCTTCGAGAGCGCGCCGGGCCAGGGCAGTACCTTCTGGTTCACGCTGCCCCTCGCTGATCCGGATTCATCAGCCAAGTCTTGAATTCATCCGCGTTTATCGGCGTGAATCGGCGTCCTATTTTGCCTTGTTAAATCCTTGACGCGGCGTGTTATAATGATCTCGGACTGTGCCAAAAAGCGCAGTGGCTCCCCAATCAGCACTCAGCATTCCCAAATCCAAAACCCGAGGAGGCCATCTTGAACATCGTCGTATGCATCAAACAGGTGCCCGACTCCGCAGCGACGCTCAAAGTCGAAGAGCCGTCGAACGTCAGCTGGGGCGATGCGCTGCTCATCATCAACCCGTGGGATGAGTACGCCATCGAAGAAGCGATCCGACTCAAGGAGAAGTTCGGCGGCAAAGTCACGGTCTTGACCGTGGGAACGGAGCAATCCAAGGAAGCGTTGAAACAGGCTGTTGCCATGGGGTGCGACGAAGCGCACTTGATCTCTGATCCGGCCTTTGTCGGCAGTGATGCCCTGGCGATGACGTATATCCTCGCGCAGGCGATCAAGCAGCTGGGCGAGGTCGATCTGGTCGCTTTCGGCAAACAAGCCATCGACAGTGATACGGGACTGGTGCCTGCCGGAGTTGCCCGGCGTTTGGGCTGGCCGTTGTTGTCCTATATCGCCAAGATCGACGAAATCGATCCAGCCGGCAAGAGCCTCAAGGTCACGCGCCTGCTCGAGCAGGGCCGCCAGAGTGTCAGTAGCAAGCTGCCTGTGGTGATCACCGCGGTCAAGGAAATCAACGAGCCGCGTTATCCCTCGTTCATGAACATCCGCAAGGCCGGCAAGTTGCAGATCCCCGTCCTGGATGCCGCCGCCATCGGCGCCGACGTGAGCAAGCTGGGCGCGACCCAGGCCGCGACGCAATGGCTCAAAGTCTTTCCCCCACCCGCGCGCACCGGGACGGTCGAGATGATCTCGGGCGATTCGCCGCAAGCGATTGCCGTCACACTGGCCGACAAATTACTGGCGGAGAAGGTCATTTAATGGGACACGGATAAACACCGATGACACGGCTTTTTTGTCAGGCCTTATCCGTGTTCATCCGTGCCATCCGCCTCCAATGAGGACATGCACATGACACACAATATTCTCGTTTGGATCGAAACCTTCAAGGGCAAAGCGGTAGCCGTTTCTTACGAATGTCTCGGCGAAGCGCGGCAGCTCGCTGCCGGCGGCACGGTCACCGCCGCGGTCTTCGGCGAAAACGCAGCCGCCATCGCCAACGAAGCAATCACCTTCGGGGCCGATAAAGCGATCGTGTGTGAAGACGCCACACTCGCCGATTATCGCGCCGAGCCTTACATCGCGCTGCTGGCGAAAGTGGCCACTGATCTCAAGCCCGATGTGATCTTGGCGGGCGCTTCCACGCGCGGACGTGATGTCAGCAGCGGCCTCGCTGTGGAATTGGAAGTTGGCGCCATTGCGGACTGCATCGCAATTGAACCGCAAGCTGGGCAATTAGTGGCAACCCGACCCGTGTATGCGGGCAAGCTATTGTCACAGGTTGTCGCCAAGACAATGCCGGTGATCATCACCACCCGCGCGCGCGCTTTCCCGATGCCGGAAGCCATGCCGGGCAAAACCGGCGAAGTGACGACGGTCGCGCCGGTGTTAAGCGAAGATCAGATTGCCACCAAAGCGATCGACTTCGTGGTGGAAGGTGAAGGCGAAGTGAGCCTCAACGATGCGCACATCATCGTGTCCGGCGGGCGTGGTGTCGGCGGACCGGAAGGCTTCACGCCCATCGTCGAGCTGGCCAAGACGTTGGGCGCCGCTGTCGGCGCCAGCCGTGCTGCAGTGGACGCCGGTTGGATTCAATACACTTATCAAGTTGGTCAAACCGGCAAGACCGTCGCGCCCGATCTATATATCGCCTGCGGCATCAGTGGCGCCATTCAACATCAGGCCGGTATGCGCACAGCCAAGGTGATCGTCGCGATCAATAAGAACCCCGAAGAACCTATTTTTAAACTCGCGCGCTATGGCGTAGTGGGTGATCTGTTCCAGATTGTGCCCGCGCTGAATGAAGAGTTCAAGAAGCGTTTAGGCAAGTAGTTGATTGCGGGTAATGAGTCGTTGGTTATTGGTCAACAGAGGCGTGGAAGCAATTCCGCGTCTCTGTTGATTCCATCTTGTTTCCTTGCCTCCTTGTTTCCTTTTGTACTTGCCTACTTACTTCAAATCGGGCATAATGAGCGCCGATGACCGTCAACGCCACACCACCTAAATGGACCTCGCCGCCTCCGTCGTCCGAGGTCAAGCCCATCGTTCATCGCACCATTACACTGCGCGTCGATCTGCGTGCGCTGGCCGCGCTGGGCGGCGCCTTGATCATCATTGGCTCGTTCCTGCCGTGGGTTGCGCCACAATTCCAACCCGTGGTGCGCGTATTTGGCCCGGCCACGTCGGGCGGCTGGCCCATCTTGTTGTTCGGTGCGCTGGCGATCGTGCTCCAATTCTGGCCGCAATTTCGCGCGCCCCGGGTAAGCTTGCCCGCCGCAGCATTAGGCCTCGCCGCCGGAAGTCTGGCACTGGCGAACGCGTTCAATACCATCGGGTTCGGACGCTCCCTGTTCGGCGAGCAAGCAATCTCGCCCATCTCAGGCGTCGGCATTGGCGTCTATCTCACTCTGGCCGGCTCACTCATCGCCATTCTGGCTGGGTTGGCGCCACTACCGCTCAATCACGAGCCGGCCCGGGCCGAGCTGCGATTGTGGAAAGCATCTACTGCCGTCCTGGGCGCATTCGTGGTCTTGTGCGGGTTAAGCGCTACTTTGTTTGGATCGTGGATTGGCAGTGGTGGCGGCCTCAGTCGCGGCACGCCTACCCCCCAGCTGCTCGACGCCGGCATTCTGGCGACGCCGCTGATTAACGTCGAGGTGGATCCGTTGGAGGGAACGGAGACTGCGCCGAGTGCAGAGGATACGCCGAGACCGGAGCTGCCACCCGAGTTGTCACCAACACCGTTCATTCCACCTGAACCATCCAGCACACCTGAACTTCCACCCACGGAAGATCCCTTTTTGAAT
The DNA here is from genome assembly GCA_030834825.1 of Thermoflexales bacterium. GTDB lineage: Bacteria > Chloroflexota > Anaerolineae > Fen-1058 > Fen-1058 > Fen-1058. The sequence continues at coordinate 7,555 of JAUQXC010000459.1, read as the reverse complement.
CCGACCGAGGCGCCGGTTGCGACCGCCACGAGGGCGCCGTCGCCCACCTTTACCTTAACACCGACACCCTCGGCTACCTTCCAGCCTTCACCGCAGGAATCGCCGACGCCAACGCCCACGCCCACGCCGACCGAGACACCGACACCAACACCCACTGCGACAGACAAGCCGTGATTTGATGGGGCACACCATGTCGTATGCCGATCACTTACGCGCGGCCTTAGCCGAACCCGATTGGGTTACGCTGCAACGCCTGGCCGAGATCGCCACACGCTTGGGCATGTCGTTGTATTTGGTAGGCGGGCCGGTGCGTGATTGCCTGCTGCATCGCGCCGTCACCGATCTCGATTTGACGACCGAGGGTGATGCGTTGATACTGGCGCGCACGGCGGCGCACGAATTAGGTGGTACGTGGAAAAAGTTCAATCGCTTTGGCACGGCGAAGTTAATCCTGCCGGGGCGTGCCCGCTTCGCGCCCATCGATCTGGCAACCACCCGCACGGAAACCTATGCCCGACCTGGCGCATTGCCCGATGTGGTCCGTGGCACGATCACAACTGATCTGATTCGCCGCGATTTCACGATCAATGCTCTGGCGATCCGGTTGGATGGAGCGCAGCCGGGCGCCCTGATCGATCGACACCGGGGCGAGCATGATTTGCGCGCCGGGGCGCTGCGCGTTCTGCATGCGCGCAGTTTTCAAGATGATCCTACGCGCCTGTTTCGCGGGGTGCGTTTCGAACAGCGCTTCAACTTTGCGTTTACGGCCGACACGCTGCAGCTCATCGCGCCGGCCCTGCCCGTCATCAATCAGATCAGCGGCGATCGCATCCGGCATGAGCTGGAATTGATCTGGGGGGAAGCGCAACCGTGGCAGGCATTGGCGCGCCTGGATGAACTGGGCATCTTGCAATCGATCGAAGCCGACCTGCACGTCGATGACTGGATCGCAGTGCACTTTCAAGCGCAGCCAACGAGAGATGATCGGTTTGCGTGCTGGGCGTGGCTGACTTGCCGCCTGAGTGAAACCAGCTTGACGCGCTTCAGCCAGCGTGTAAACTTAGCCCGCGCCGAGGCGATCGATCTGGAACAAGTGCGGGCCTTGCGGGCTGCGGCAGACGTCCTCGGGCGGTTGAACAGCCGCAGCAGCATTTATCGCGCTCTGGCCGAGTATCACGATCGATCGCTGCGAGTTGCGCTGACCGTCATCGATCAGCCGGCCGCCCGGGCGGCGCTTGAATTGTCTTTAGACCAGCTCCGTGATGTGCGGCCTACCCTGAATGGGATGCGGCTGCAAGAGTTGGGCGTGTCGCGCGGCCCCATGATCGGCCGCATTCTGGCCGAAGTGCAGGCAGCGGTGTTGGACGGGATCATTGCCACGCCGCAGCAAGAGGAAGAGTACGCGCGACAGATCATGGCCCGCGAAGGACGAGAGGCATGAACGGACTCAGACGCGAGACCATCCAAGGTCGACCTCTACGCGTAGGCGATCGCGAGATCGTACCCGAAGCTGAAGTGTGGTCTGTCCAAACGAAACAGATCGGCCTGAAAGCAGACGGCCTGTCAGGCGGCGGGGTCTGGTGGTCCTGGGCGCGCCCCACGGCCTTGATCGAACGCGGGTCGGGTGTCGAGCGCCGCGTACAAATCACCGATGTGAACTTGCACCTGGAAATCGTGCTGCTGATCGCGGCGCTCGTGCTGCCCGTGGTGTTAACCATCTTCACGCGCTGGGCCAATCGATCATCCGCTGCCTGACGCAAGCAGACGGCACCTGCCGTGTGTGGCTTACGCCAACTTAAAGGAGTACCCATGTCAGAACAGATTCCGGCCAATCCACTGATTGAGAATACGCTGAATGAATTCTTTGCCGTCTTCGAACGCGCCCAGAGCAGCGCTTCGATCGACAATGTTTATGGCGAGCCGATCACGTACGGTGATTCGGTTGTCGTGCCGATAGCCAGCATCTCGCAGTTCTTTGGTGTGGGGTTAGGCGTCGGAACCGATCAGCACGCCGACCAGCAGGATGGCGGCCTGGGCGGTGGAGGAACTGCACGGGTGAAGGCGCGGCCCGTGGCGCTGGCTGAGATCATGCCGGAAGGCGTGGACGTTCATCCGATCATCGACGAAAACCGCGCCTTGACGGCCGGCTTGTTGTTCGCGGCGTGGGCCGTGTTCTGGGCGGCGCGCACATTGATCAAACTCTTCAAGTAAGCGGTCACGCTGATCGTTGGTCATTGATCATTGTTACTGGGTCATTGTTAATTGCCTACCATGCCATTGCGTTTGTTGCGTTGGGGTTCACTCATCGGCGGTGTGCTGCTGATCGGGCTGGGGCTTTTGCTCATGATCGATCAGGCCCACACGCTGCCGCCGCTGGTGATTCAATACTGGCCTGTCGTGCTGATCGCCTGGGGCCTGTGGAAGTGGTTCGAGCGATTTCGCGCACGAGAAGATCGCTGGGCGGGACCGGACTACGGCACGGGCCTCTACGTGATCCGCCGCCGCCGCCGTCAAGCCAGCGGTTGGCTGCCCGGCCTGTTTTTGATCGTACTGGGCGGCTTTCTGTTGTGGACGACATTGGATCCGCTCTCGGGCATTGCCTTTGGCCCGATCGTGTTGATCGTGCTCGGCGTGTTTCAAGTCTGGCGGGGCTTTCGTCCACCGCCGCGCACGGACTTTTACGCCACCTATTGAGCCAAGCGTTCATGCTCGCAAGCCTTAACGCGCTGCCGCGGGATTTCACGCAGCGCGCATCTTGTACCATCAGGAGACTGGCATGCCCTGTGATTTAGGACTGCAACCCGGATTCTGCATCGGCCCCCTGCCCGTGCGGTTTTACGGGATCATCATCGTCACGGCGGCGCTGATCGGCGGCTTCATCGCCACGCGGGAAGCGCGCCGGCTGGGCGAAAATACCGATCGGATCTGGGACGGGCTGATCTTTGTCGTCATCGCCGGCATCGTCGGGGCGCGGTTGTATCACGTGCTCTCCACACCTGCCGGTTGCGCGGAAAATGTGCCGTTTTGCGGCTGGCCCTGGTATCGCAATCATCCGCTGGATGCCATCATCGGCATCACCCAAGGAGGATTGGGCATCTTCGGCGCCGTCATCGGCGGGTTGATCGTGGTCCTGCTTTACGTGCGGCGTTACAAGTTATCGTTAGGACGCTATCTGGATATTGCCGCGCCTGCGTTGATCATCGCGCAAGCGATCGGGCGGTGGGGCAACCTCATCAATCAGGAATTGTACGGCCCGGCCACCGATCTGCCCTGGGGCATTTCCATCGGCGAGCTGTACCGCTACGGCGAGTTCCGCGACTTCACGCGCTATCCGTTGGACACCACCCGCTTTCATCCACTATTCTTGTATGAATCGATCATCAATGTCGTCGGCTTTATCGTCCTGGTGCTGCTGGCGCGCAAGTGGCGGCGCAAGCAGGAAGGCGATCTGATTCTAATCTATATGATCTGGTACGGCATCAATCGGATCATCGTTGAATCGCTGCGGCCCGATGCGTGGACGCTGGCCGGTGGACTTCCCACGGCGCAGCTGATCTCGATCGGGATGGCCGTGGTGGGCGCAGGGTTATTGATCGTGCGCCACGTGCGCCGTCCGGCTCCAGCCGCCAAATAGCTCATCATCCGGGGGAATTCTAAAGAACCTCGTCGGCAGTCAGGCGGCGGGGTTCTCGTTGTTTAAGTCGCAGAGCTCCTAATTGCATTGCGGAGTATAATGACGCCAGGCTTAGTCGCCACACGCCGCAGGCATCGTCAGGCAGGGAGGCCGTACCATGGATGATCCAACATCCGAGGCAGAACAGCCGACAACACCCGCACCTCCTGAGTCTTCACAAACTAATATCAGTGGTGGGGTCCAGTTTGAAGGCGTTGGGCAAGTAACGGTTGGCAGCGATGTCGTTGGCCGCGATAAGATCATGAACGCCGGTAACGACCTTGTATTGGGCGATCAAGTTGACGCCGACACCTATATTGAAAGCGCGACCATCGTCCATGACAAGCTCAGCCGTCTCTGGCTCCTGGGCATCGCCGGAATAGTGGTCATCATCGCCGTGGTGTTGGGTGTGGTGGCGGCGCGCCCGACAGCCGCGCCCGCACCCGTGTTGACGGTGCTGCTCCCCACGGAGCGTCCGACGGCGACCCCGCTGCCACCTACCCCAACGCCCACTGTCACGCCGATCTTCAGTTCAGCGGCGTCGTACCGTGTGGCAATTGCGAGCTTCAATCAATTAGCGAACCGCAAGTTAGGCATTGAACAACGCCTCGAAGATGATCTGGAGCAGCAGCTGCAGGAGGCTGGCCTGCTCGATGAAGTTGAAGTGAAGGTTGTTACGCAGCCCGTGGTGGAATCGGCTGAAGACGCACAAAGCTTGGCGCAGGCCACTAATAGCAATGTCGTCGTCTGGGGGTTGTACGACGACGTCGGCATTCGCCTGCGAGTTTTGTTAGGCGCGGGCACTGCGGCAGTCAGCATCCCGCCGCAGGTCGCTCGCTTTGGTGAGTTGCCACTGTCGGCCAGCGGCAGTGACACCGCCAATTTGTCGTTTTACATTACCAGCACGTTGCCGGCCAATACCTCATTCCTGTCGTTGTACGTCATCGGTCACTTGTACTATCTATCGAATCAATACACCAAAGGATATGCCGCCTTTGATGCCGCCACAGCGCGCCTGCCGCAAACCGTGGCCGTGGAGAATGAAGCACTGCTGCATTTCTTTAATGGCCGTTCGATCAAGTCACAGACGACTTCGGATATGATCAGCGCGGCGTGTGAATACGCGCGAGCGATCGAGATCGATCCGGAAATGTTCGAGGCTTATCTCAATCTGGGTGTTCTGCTGCGCACCGGCGATCTTCCCGTCATGTGGGAAGCGCCGTGCCTGAGTCAGTTGATCGAGCGGGTTGGACTTTTGAACCCTGAAAGCATGTTCGAGATCGCGCGCCAGCTTAAACCCGATTTGGGCATAGTCTGGTACAACCTCGGCGCGCTGGACTGGGGAGTGAATAAACGCTCGGAAGCGGCAGCGTCATTCAAACAGGCCATCACACTTGACCCTTCAATCGCCGAGGCGTACTTGCCGTTGGGTAATGTTGCCATCGAGCAAAGCCGCTTCGCCGAAGCCATTGACTACTTTGAGCAAGCCTTAAAACTTAGACCGCGGTGGGCCGAAGCGCAGATGAATTTGGGACACGCCTTGGCCTTAGCCGGACGCGCAGAGGAAGCAGAGCGCGTTTTTCAAGAAGTAGCCGCCACAGCGCCCGCTGATACGCTAGCAGCGGGTGAGGCTCACTTAATTCTGGGCAGCCTGTATCAACAGCGCGGCGATCTTGACGCGGCTGAACACGCCTATCAAGCGGCGGAAAAAACGCTGACGGCTTCCTCCTTCTATGACGAGCTATTTCTAGGCAGCGCCCTGCATTTGCTGCAAGCCAAGCACGCGATCGACAGCCGCAATTGGATCAGTGCCACGGAACGTCTGTCGGTCACGTTTCCTTCGACCATGCAAAGCTATGTGCTGTACCTGCTCAACCAAATTCAGCCTGAGCTGAGCGTGCCGGCCAACCTGACAGAGGTGTTGTCGGCTACCATCACCGCTCAACCGCCACTGAAGTCATGGATTGTCACTTCCGCGTCGGAGTGGTTGGCAATCTCCGATATTCTGGATCGCTGTCAGGCCACGTCACTGCGACAACTGGACGATCTAACGTGCCTGCCGATGGAGCCTGCCCAGCGGTTGGAAGCTGTGTACGCGATATTTCAGTACTGGCTGCACCATCGCGTTTTCTACAACGATTCGACACTGGGCCTGGGACTGGCTTGTCCTTACATTTTCACCTACGCTGAGCAGCGAGGAAACTGGCAGCACGATACGACAGTGTTGTATCACCTCGTCGGTCCGCAGGCAGAAATGGTGCAAGAGCGTCCCTTGCAACGTTTTGACGGGCGACTGTGGCTGCGCGAGATCGAACCGGAGACTTCATACGTCGATCTGATCGCCGTGCGGCTCATCACCGCCGATGGGCAAGAAATCATGTTGCCGTCCGCCCGGCCCAGTTTGAGCGCCGACGATGGCAACTATTTGATTCTACGCCAAGGCGATGAGTACCTGCTCACCTTTGATGTGCCGCCTGAAGCGCTTCCGGCGCGGGCGGCCTGGGTGATCGCTGCGGGCTATTACGTGCCGCAATTACTTGACGAAAGTCGGTGATACAGGTAAAATCCGCGCCGCTATAGGAAGGTCGATGAAGGGCGGGTCGCCGCAGCAACGGCCACGCCCTTTTGTTTGCCCAGAGTATACCGGAGGAAGACCATGAGCGTCGATGTGACTGAAATCGATCAGCAACAACTTAACGACGTCAGCGGGCAGACGGTCACTCTGACGCAATCCAGCGCGACGCACATCGACGCCGATCGAGTGGAGCTGACCCAGTCGGTGGCCCGCATCATTGATGCCGATGCCGTCGAGCTGAATGGCTCGATCGCGCAAATGGTGGAGGCCGAGACAGCGCGCCTCACCGGCAGCGCCGTGTTGGGTGCACGCACCGAGACGCTGGCCGTCGAACAATCGGTGTTGGGCCTGGCGCGTACCACCGATGCCACAGTAGCCGACAGCGCCGTGCTGATGCTCGCCGGCGATGAAATCCAGGCCGCCAATGTCAAAGCGTTTTTCGTGTACGCCGGCAAGGCCGAGGGTGAAGTGAAGGCCCTGGTGGACTGGCGCAGTGCGACGGTCATCGGCGCGGTGGCAGGGGTGGTCCTTTTCTTGTTGAATTTGCTCGGTCGTTCACGCCGGGCTTAAATCTGAAGTGCAGGGGCGGCGCGTAAGGGCCAACCCTCAAGGAGCTGAAATGATAGAGCAAATCGAACTGAACGTCCAGCCACGCACAGTGGTTGGTAAGCAGGTCAAGGCGCTGCGCCGCGCGGGCGACGTCCCCGCGGTACTGTACAGCCGCCATGGCGAACCGGTGATCTTGCAAGCGAACAATCGTGAATTGCTGCGCGTGCTGACGCGTGCCGGCGGCAGCCGCCTGGTCAAGCTGAACATCGCCGGTGCCCCGGAAGCGCCCATGGCGCTGGTGCGCGAAGTGCAGCGCGAGCCGATTAAAGGCACTGTCCTCCACGTCGACTTCTTCGGTGTGTCGATGACCGAAGCGATCAAGGTGGAAGTGCCCATTCGCTACGACGGTGTCTCGCCCGCCGTGACCCGCAACGAGGGCGTATTGATTCACGCCATGGATTCGATCGAGATCGAATGCTTGCCAGGCGATCTGATCGATACCATCGCGATCGATGTGAGCACGCTGGACAAGGTCGGCGATGTGATTCGTGTCAGCGACCTGAGAGTGCCCGCCACGGTCAAGCTACTGGCCGACGACGAAACGACCGTCGCCCGTATCTCGTATCTGGCTGGTGAAGAAGTCGAAGCCCCCACCGGGACCGAGGCTGTAGTTGCCGAACCGGAAGTAATCAAGAAGGGCAAGACCGAAGAAGAAGCGGAAGAATAGTTCTTCAGCAGTGGTCAATGAAAATCGCCGG
>JAUQXC010000458.1 GCA_030834825.1 Thermoflexales bacterium | reverse complement strand
TGCTGAGCGCCAAACAACAAGTAATCAATCATCTGAGGAAAAGCCGGAAAGAAACCCGCTTGCATATCATGATAAACCCATAGCATGCCGCACACGGGACTAGCCAACAGCACAGCCATCCACGGCAATACAATGATCTGCAGGAAACGGAACCGTATGAAGCGTAGCGCGATGAAGATCAACCACAATGCGCCCACGATGGCGAATACAAGAACGATGATTAACAGGTAAGGGATGGGATATAGCTCATGATATGGCGCAAAATGGACGAACAGCACATATATCGCGATCGGCGTTCGCCCGTTCAACGCTTTCATCCCGAAGTAAAGCAAAAAGGCCGTAGCACCGGCGGTTACGAACATCAACCCGAACATCCGACCGAACTTCTTGAGCTGGCTCATGGTTATTTCACTGCCTAGCGCTGAGACTGATCGGTTGCATGGTATACGGCCTGACCAACCGATAGGCGAGCAACACGGGAATGATCCCGATTACGCCGAACGAACAATCGAGCAGCTGCCAGAGAAACGGCATACCGCGCAGCGCACCTAAAATCAGCGCGGCGGGAATGACCAACACACAGGCCAACATGCCAAATTGGATGACCCACACATTGCGGATGGGATCGCGCACCGGACCGATGAAGGCCAGGGCGATGACGATGTGCGCAAAGGCCAGCCAGTCGGTGCCGACGGCGATGAACGGATAGGCCTGATACATCGCAGTCAGCCCGGTGTGCACGTAGATCAACCAATCAACCAGGCCCGGCACACTCTCTCGCAGCCAGGGAGCGCTGTCGATGAAGCTCTTGATCAGGTTGATCTCCCACTGGATAGGAATTGCCGTCAGGCCGCTGACGATCAATCCAGCCATGAAGATCAACAGCCAAAAACGCACTTGCTTCAATTGTCGGGCGGGCATTGTCACCACTCGCGCATCCGCCTGATTGAGTTACGTTAGCCAGCCGCCAACGACTAACCGCTAAAACAACGGTGTCCACTTCCCCTGCGCATCGCGCACCCGAGGCGTACCATCGTCGTCCCAGATGATCATGCGTCCGGTGTTGTAGATCAACGTGGCCCGCGCGCGAGCCGTCTTCTCATCCTCAGTGGAATTATCCAGCCCCCAGGCTGCGTAAATCTGCCCATTGGTGCGGCTTACCGCGCGCCGATCGCGGAAGTTCAAGCGGGTGGCGATCTGTTCGTTGGTCATACCCTGCGCCAGCAGCCTCACCACATCGCGTTCGTTGGGTTCCAGCAGTTCCAGCGGCGCGTCTTCGTCTTTCAAGCGGACAGCCTGCACCCGCTGTTCGATGTCGGGATCGATGAAACTGCGCCCGGCGAGGGCATCACGCAGCAGGGGCACCACCATCGCGGGCAGTAGATAATTGCTCTTGCGGACGTAAGCGTAGTGCGTCAGGATGCCCGACGCCAGGAAGTCGCGATAGAAGCGCTCGTCGTCCTGGATGGAATAGAAAACCACCGGCAGGCGTGCGATCTCACGGCGAATGGCGACCGCGGCCTGCACGCCGTTCATCTCGCC
>JAUQXC010000036.1 GCA_030834825.1 Thermoflexales bacterium | reverse complement strand
ATGGTGGAATGGGGCCAGCTGCTCGCCTCCAATCGCAGCTGGCTGGTGGGCGCGTATGGCAATCCCTTCACTTACTGGTGGGTGTTACTGCCGTTTGCGCTGGCCCTGATCCTGTTCGGTGTTGCCTGGAATATGCTGGGTGAAGGCTTTAACTTTGCGTTGAATCCCCGGGCGCGACAATAGACAGCTCCGCCCGCTTTCAAGAAGATGATTTTTCTCTGGTTTACCGCAGCACCGCGTTCGTCCATTCTTCCACCCAGCGCTCACGATTCTGGGCGATCACTTCCGGTGCAAGATTGGCTGGTTCCTGGACGGTCGCTGACCACTCCACAAACACCTCCGGCAACTTCGCTTGCGGATTGACCGGATACACAAACTGATTCAGCGGCACATCTTCTTGATAGAGCACGCCCAACATGAAGTCGATCCATTTCTCGGCCAGGTCGCGATTCTTCGTCCCCTGCAAAATGCCGGCAAACTCAATCTGCCGGAAGCAGGTCTTGGGTGCGGTGACGGCTGCCGTCGGCGCTTCAGCGATCGGCGGATCGGCAAACACGACCTCGACTGGTGGGCTGGAGGCGTAGCTCACTACGATCGGGCGTGGGCCTTTGCCGCTCGATGCGCTGAACTCTGTGTAGTAAGCCGTGCTCCAATCCTCCACGACTTTCACGCCGTTCTTTTTTAGATCGCTCCAGAAGCCTAGCCAGCCCTCTTCACCGAACGCAGAGATCGTCGCCAGCATGAAGGCCAGGCCCGGTGATGATCCGGCGGGATTCTCGACGGCCAGCAGGTCTTTGTATTCGGGCTTCGTCAGATCGGCCAGTGATTGCGGCGGCTGCAAATTCTTCTGCTCAAAGTAAGCCTTGTCGTAGTTCAAACAGACATCGCCGTAATCGATCGGGATCAAGCGCCGGGTGGAATCGAGTTGAAATTCTTGCGGCACCTGCGCCAACCCGATCGGCTGATACGGTTCCAGTAGATCCGCCTCCAACGCACGGCTCAGGAACGTATTGTCCACCCCGAAGATCACATCGGCCTCGGGATTGTCTTGGGTGAGAATGGCGCGTGTCAACGCCTGGCCGGCATCACCCTGCTTGATGAACTGCACCTTGACATTGTGCGTTTGTTCAAACTGCTGAAGCACGGCATCGCTTAACGCGAATGATTCGTGTGTCAAGACCGTCAACGTGCGTGTTGCACCGCTCGGTGTTGCTAACGGCGAAATGGCTGCCGCCGAGACAGCGGGCGTGGCCAGTGGTGAGGCCGGCGTGGCTTCGTTCCCGGTTGGTGCGGTTCCCAAGGGGGTCACGGTCGGGCGCGCTTCCGAAGTCGGCGCAGGTTTCTCAACCTGCGTGGCGCAGGCCGACACCCACAGCGCCACTAAGAGCAACCACAGAACTGTTTTCTTCATGACATCCTCCTGAAATTCATTCTTCGCGGCCTAGATGCAGCGCGAGAATTAGTCCTTGTTTTACAGTGATTTTTGCGATCGATTGCGTCAACACATTGCTGATCCCCAGCGTTGCTCCAAAAGGCAGCCGGGCCTCGTTCAAGGGATATTCACACCCTTCAAGCGTCACACCCTGCGCATCGCCCTGCAAGGCCAGCAGTGAAAGCGTGTCGCCCACCCGGCCCACGATCTCGGTTCGATCACGCACCACACTGATCGAGAGATGACGATCCACGACGCGCGTTGAAACTTGTGCCAGTTCCGGCAAAGTCAGCAGCATCAAATTTCCCAGCGCTTGATCCCATCTCCCCCCCAGGGCGCTGAAGATGACGATCTCTGTCGCGCCGCGCTCCCGTGCATACCGCAGTGCGAGTTCGAGATCCGTGCAATCTTTGTGCGTGGGATGAACGATCAGCTGCACACCCGATCGGTCCAGCTGCGCCCGATCGGCTTCGTCCAGCGAATCGAGATCGCCGATCACAACGTGCGGCATCACGCTCACCGACAACGCATGACGTGTGCCGCCATCGGCCGCAATAATCAAATCGGCCTGGGCGACCCAGTGCCTGACGAGTCCTGGATCGGACGCTGCTCCATTGGCGAAAATGAGCGCTCTCATCACACCTCGCAGAAAATATCCTCATACCCTCCCGGAGGTTTTACAACCTCCGGGAGGATCACAAAAGAAAAGCCACCCGACAGGGGTGGCTCAGTGAGTGAAGTCTCCCTCCGCCGGCATTATCCGGATCAGGTTTCTGGGTCGGCGATGAAACGATCGCCCTCTCAGCCCGCCTCTGCGAGCTCCCCATGTGCAGTTGTTAGAGTGATTATACCACTTTCGAACGACCCCTTGTCGAAGGGATGTGAGCGTGTTACACTCTAGCCACGAAGGGAGCGATTGCAATGGCGCAAGCCCTTTACCGCAAGTGGCGACCCCAAACATTCGACGAAGTCTCCGGTCAGGAACATGTGCTGCACACGCTGCGGAATGCCATCAGCAGTGGGCGTATCGCGCATGCCTACCTCTTTTCCGGCCCACGCGGCACCGGCAAGACGACCATGGCGCGCCTGTTGGCCAAGGCCGTCAACTGTCTGAATCCCGATCCCGCCGCGCGCCCCGATAATGCCTGTGCGATCTGCACGGCCATCACCGAAGGCCGCCTGCTCGATCTGATTGAACTCGACGCGGCCTCCAATCGCGGCATCGACGAGATCCGCGACCTGCGTGACAAGATCAACTTTGCGCCGGGGCAATCTC
>JAUQXC010000457.1 GCA_030834825.1 Thermoflexales bacterium | reverse complement strand
ACTTGCGAATCAAGCGCGGCTCCTTCACGGTGGTTACCGGGCGTGTGGGATCGGGCAAGACCACGTTGTTACGAGTGTTATTGGGGCTGCTGCCTAAGGATGCCGGCGAGATTCGCTGGAATGGCGAGCTGGTTAAAGACCCGGCCGCATTTTTCGTGCCGCCGCGCAGCGCTTACACGGCTCAGGTGCCGCGCCTCTTCAGTGCTACTTTGCGAGACAATATTCTGCTGGGCCTGCCGGAAGAACAAGTGGATTTGCAGGGCGCCATTCACGCTGCGGTTTTAGAGCAAGATCTGCCCGAACTGGAAAAGGGTATCGATACCTTAGTCGGCGCGCGCGGGGTCAAGATCTCGGGTGGGCAGTTGCAACGAACTGCCGCGGCTCGGATGTTCGTACGGTCGGCCGAACTATTGGTCTTCGATGATTTGTCCAGCGCGTTGGATGTGGAGACCGAACGAATACTTTGGGAGCGTTTGTTTGCGCGGGAATCGACCCATGGCAGCCGCCAGCCCACCTGTCTCGTCGTAACTCATCGTCAGGCGGCCTTGCGCTACGCCGATCACATTGTGCTGCTCCAGGATGGGTGCCTTGCGGCGGAGGGCACCCTCGACGAGCTGCTGGCCACCAGTGATGAGATGCGTCACCTGTGGACCGAAGGAACCCATTGATCGCGAAGAGATGCATTGGGAGCTAGCGGAAAACCGTCAGTCCCTGAAGCTGAATAGCCAAGCAGCAACTCACTAAGGATCGAACGACATGCAAACAGACCAGAGGGTAGAGGGCATGGTGCATTTAAACAACTACGAGGGCGACCCCTCAGACCACATTGCCATCATCGGTATGACCGGGCGCTTCCCCGGAGCAAAAAACCTGGAGACATTTTGGCAGAATTTGCATGATGGCGTGGAATCCATCAAGTTCTTCACTGCCGCCGAGCTGGCCGGTACCAACCTGGATCCTGCGCTGTTGAACAACCCCAAATACGTTGGGGCCGACGGGGTCATTGAAGACATGGATCTGTTCGACGCCGAGTTCTTCGGCATCCTGCCGGGCGAAGCCGAGCTGATGGATCCGCAGCACCGGCTGTTTCTGGAATGTGCCTGGGAATTGATGGAGCAAGCGGGCTATGACTCGGAGTCATACGAGGGCCGCGTGGCCGTTTACAGCAGCGCCAATCTGAGTACATATCTGATCCGCAATATCATGTCGAATCCTGATCTGCATGAGCGAGCGACCAGCTTTCAGACGTTGATTACCAATGATAAGGATTTTATCGCCACACGGGTTTCCTACAAGATGAACTTGAGAGGGCCGAGTTTGAGCGTAGCGACGCTGTGTTCTTCGTCGTTCGTGGCGATCCATCTTGCCTGTCAGGCTTTGTTGAACTATCAATGCGATCTGGCGATGGCCGGCGCTGTCGCGCTGCAAGCCTCGCGCAACGAATCGTTCTTCTATCAAGAAGGCGGGATTGGTGACCCCGATGGTCATTGCCGCGCCTTCGACGCTAAGGCCAGTGGGACTGTCAGTGGCAGTGGCCTTGGGATCGTCGCGCTCAAGCGTTTGGAAGAGGCGCTGAAAGATGGCGACTTTATTCACGCCGTCATCCGCTCGACGGCCATCAACAACGATGGCGCGATCAAATACAGTTACACGGCCCCCAGCGCCGAAGGCCAGTCGCAAGTCATCGCCGAAGCACTCGCGTTGGCAGAGATCGATCCGGAGACGATCACTTACGTGGAGACACACGGCACCGGTACGCGCCTGGGTGACCCGATCGAGGTCACGGCCCTGACGAAGGCTTTTCACAGCAGCGGCGCTCAAAAGCAGCAATACTGCGCCATCGGCTCAGTCAAGACCAACATCGGACACCTGGTCAATGCCGGCGGTGTGGCCAGCTTAATCAAGACTGTGTTGGCGATGCAGCATCGCGAGATTCCTCCCAGTTTGAACTTTGAAGAGCCAAACCCTGAGATCGATTTTGCTAACAGCCCTTTCTATGTGGCCAATCGGTTGACGCCTTGGCAGACTCAGGAATTTCCCCTCCGCGCCGGCGTCAGTTCCTTTGGCATCGGCGGGACGAACGTCCACATGATCATAGAAGAGGCTCCGTCCCTGGAGCCTTCGACGCCTTCGCGTCCCTGGCAACTCTTGCTGCTCTCGGCCAAGACGGATACGGCACTCAACCAGGCCACGGCCAATCTGATCGAGTACCTGCAACAACATCCGCAAGTCGATTTCGCCGACGTGGCCTATACACTCAAGATCGGGCGCCGTGCGTTTAACCACCGACAGATGTTGTTCTGCCGCGATCGACAAGATGCCCTCATGGCCCTGAGTACGCCGGGGTCGCAACGGGTCAGCACGCAGTTTCAGGAATCCAAGAATCGTCCGGTCGTGTTCATGTTCCCGGGGCAGGCGACGCCGCTCGTTAACGCCGGGCTAGAGCTCTATCAGCACGAACCGACTTTCCGGGCGCAAATAGATCGCTGCGCGGAAATTCTCCAACCCGCGCTGAGGATCGATCTGCGCGAGGCACTCTATCCACGCGCCGATCGAGACCCGCAGCCACTTGATCAGACACTCGTTGCCGATGCAGTACTCTTTGTCATTGAGTACGCCTTGGCCCAGTTATGGCTGTCCTGGGGGCTTACACCACAAGCTCTGCTTGGTGATGGAGTAGGCGAATTGGTCGCGGCCTGTCTTGCCGATGTTCTTTCATTGGAAGCGGCCCTTGCCCTCGCTGTGCGCAGACAGGCAGATCAAGTGACATCGACGCCATTGAGTGCTCCACACATCCCGTATGTCTCAACGACCACGGGGAATTGGATCAAAGATGAAGCGGCCGACCTAAACTACTGGCTTAAATTGCCCCGCCGGGCCACTCACTTGAATGAAGGGCTATCCCTGCTCTTGAACAGCGCGGAGCAAGTCTTGCTGGAGGTGGGGCCAGGACAGATCCTGAGCCAGCTGGGTTCTCGACATCCTAACAAAGCACCTCAACAAGTGATTTTAGCCTCGCTGCCGGAAGCGGGTGACGCTCAAGAATTTATCCTGATGACATTGGGGAAGTTATGGCTCGCCGGGGTACAGGTGAAGTGGTCGGACTTCTACGCACATGAACAGCGACATCGGTTGCCCCTGCCGACCTATCCTTTTGAGCGCCAGCGCTATTGGATCGCACCTTATCAGGCTCAAGCCCCGCGTATGAGCGAAGTCAAATTCGATCCGCGCTCCCTCGTGAAACAGACGGACCTTGCTGATTGGTTCTATTTTCCGGCGTGGAAGCGCACCTTGCCAGTGCGCGATCCGGCCAATAAGCCTGTTCAATCGAACTGGCTTGTCTTTGTCGACGAAGGAGATCTCGGTTCGCAGCTTGTGGCTAAGCTCGAACAAGAGGGGCAGCATGTGGTCACCGTGACTGCAGGAGACGCATTTGCCAAAGTAAACGAGCGCGCGTTTATCCTCAATCCCAGCCGAGGTGAGGACTATCAGATTTTAGTGAACGAGCTCGCCGCACAAACAGACCGGCCGACTGGGGTCGTTCACTTGTGGAATGTGACGACCACGCCGCCAGGAATGAGGCGCGCGCAAGAGCTGGGCTTCTACAGCTTACTCTTCTTGACTCAGTCACTCGGCCAGTCAGGTTTTACCGATCCCTTACGTGTAACCGTTGTGTCGAATAACTTGCAAGCTGTGACAGCTGACGACGTGGTCTATGCAGCGAAGGCCCCGCTCCTCGGCGCGCTCAAAGTGATCTCGCAGGAATATCCGAATCTCACTTGCTGTACTCTGGACGTGGCACTATCCACGACCGACCTGCGCTCCGGGCAGCGTCTAGTCGATCAACTTTGGTCGGATCTCACAGCGCCGCTGGCCGATCCCGTGGCCGCCTATCGCGGCAGTCAGCGTTGGGTGCAGACCTTTGAGCCGGTGCGTCTAGAGGCATCCAGCAAACAAACCTCACGCCTACGCTCGGGTGGCGCTTATCTGATTATCGGTGGAACGGCCGGCCCTGGCCTTGAATTCGCAGAGCATCTCGCGCACAGTGTCCGGGCGAAACTGATCTTAACTCACGACACGAATTTTCCAAATCACGACCAGTGGGCGCTGTGGCTGAGTGCGCACGACGATTCAAACGAGATCAGTCGCGCGATCCAGAAATTGCAAACGATGGAAACACACGGCGAGCTCTGGGTAGCGAAAGTTGATGTAGCCAATCGACTCGACCTGGAAGCTCTCATCACGCAAGCCGAGTCGCGCTGGGGTCGGCTGGACGGTGTGATTTACGCGCCGGGGAATTTTGGTCAAGCGTCACTGCGCGCGATTGAAGAAACCAACCAGGCCGAATGTGAGCAGCAACTCTGCACTTACCTCGATGGCGCCCAGGCACTGGCCGAGGTCCTCGCGCAGCGCGAGCTCGACTTTTGTTTGCTGGTCTCTTCGCTGGCCTCGATTCTGGGAGGGCTGGGATTGGTGAGCTATGCAGCCGCGAACAGCTTCCTGGATGGGTTGGCACGCCAAATACATCAGGCGACACCCTGGATCAGTGTGAATTGGGATAGTTGGGAGCTCGACCAAACGTCCAGGCCGCGCACGGCGTTAGCAGAACTGGCGATCACACGCGCCGAAGGTGTGGAGGTCCTCGACCGCATTCTGGGCTGCGGCGAAGTCGAGCAGCTGGTCGTCACGACGGCGAATTTGCAGGCCCGACTCGCTCAATGGGTTAATCATCAATCCGCGCCTGGTGATGCTGGCGTGAACGCCCGGCCAGCCGCACGTCATGCACGGCCGAATATACGGACGCCGTACGTCGCGCCACGCCATGAGACTGAGCTCCTGCTGGTCAATATCTTTGCGCGCATGATGGGTCTGGACCTGGTCGGTGTGCATGACGACTTTTTCGAATTGGGCGGTGATTCGTTGTTGGCAGCACAAATTATCTCCCGGGTGCGCGAGGCATTCCAGCTGGACTTGTCCCTGACGAATCTATTTGAGCGGCCCACGATTGCTTTTCTCGCCGAGTACATCGAAACTCTGCGTTGGGCAGCTGAGGACACGGTGCCGTTAACGAAACCTGGAAATCATCGCGAGGAAATTGAGTTGTAGTGTTGCATATCAGGTATGGGGAAAGTGTGAAAGGACGGAAAAACAATGAAACGCGTTCGCAAGTGGCTCACTCGGATCATAATTGGACTGTTTATTCTGGCCATCATCCTGACATCAGTAGCCATATGGCTAGTAGTCCGCTCCTGGCCACAGACCAGTGGAACGATTCAGGTTTCCGGCTTACAAGCTCCTGTACAGGTTTTTCGAGATAAATGGGGAGTGCCAAATATTTATGCGGACAATGAGCCTGATTTATTTTTTGCTCAGGGATACGTTCATGCGCAGGATCGCCTATGGCAGATGGAGATGATTCGGCGCCTGGGCAGTGGGATGTTGAGTGAGATAATCGGCGAAGAGACGGTAAGCATCGATCGCATTATGCGGACAATGGGGTTGCGACGCGCCGCTGAACAATCTCTGCCAAAGCTGAACAGCGAATCCCGTGCTGTTTTGGATACTTATGCCAGGGGAGTGAATACCTTTATCGAGACCCACCGCGACCGTCTGCCAGTGGAATATACTATTTTAGGGGTTTCCCCGGCACCCTGGACGGCGGTTGACTCACTGTTGGTAGGGAACATACTCGCGCTTAATATGAGTCTCAATCAGGAGGAGGAAATTTTGCGGGCGCAGGTGGTTGCCAAAATAGGCGAATCCGCCGCCGGGGAATTATTCCAACCTGACAAAAACATGCCCTTTATCGTTCCTGAGGAAATGCTTGGTTACAGGTGGTTGAAGAATGCGCCTGACGAATTTGCGACGGTAAAAGAATGGCTGGGCGATAATTCTTTCCTAAGTTGGGGGAGCAATAACTGGGTCGTTCAGGGTAGCCGCACGGTTAGTGGCAAAGCCCTGTTGGCGAATGATACACACCTAGGTCTTCAGATGCCATCTGCCTGGTATGAGAACGGTTTACACGGCGGACGTTTCAGTAGCACGGGATTCACCATCCCAGGGGTGCCACTGATTATTTTCGGTCACAACCAGCGCATTGCCTGGGGCGGCACAAATCTGGATCCTGATGTTCAGGATTATTACATTGAAAAGTTCGACGATCGGAAAAACCCGACGCAGTACGAGTTTATGGGCCAATGGTACAAACTCGAGACTGTCACAGAAACAATCGAGGTAAAAGGCGCCCAGCCGGTCAATTTCACCATCTTTCTCACCCGGCATGGCCCCATCATGAACTTCACAGAGCAAGCTGAAGAACCCGCCGTCCTGCGTTGGAACTTATATGAGGGGAGCCAGGTCTTCAATTCCATCATCCAGCTCAATTTGGCGAGTAACTGGAATGAGTTTCATGTTGCTCTTCAGGAATGGGACGCGCTCAGTCAGAACATGGTCTATGCGGACGTGGATGGAAACATTGGCTATCAGGCTACCGGGAAAATCCCGATCCGTGGGCCAAAGCATTCGGGGGCTGTGCCCGTGCCTGGTTGGACCGGAGAGTACGAATGGCAGGGATTTATCCCTTATGAGAAATTGCCATTCTTCCTTAATCCTTCATCCGGTTTCATTGCCACGGCGAACAACCAGGTAACCCCTGACGGTTATCCTTATCAATTATGCTCCAACTATTTCGCCGGTTACCGGGCTATTCGCATCACTAACTTACTCTCCGAACCTCAGAAATTTACTTCAGAAGATATGCGTACCATTCAGGCAGATACCTATTCGCTTTCAGCCGAGAACTTGCGCCCTGGGTTGCTGGCAATCCTTGGGTCTGAGGATGAACTCCAGACCAAGGTGTTGGCACAACTAAAAGCATGGGACCTGTACCTTGAACCAGACCGTGTTGGCGCGTCGATTTTCGAGACCTGGTACCTGTTCATGCTGCATAATACCTTGAGCGATGAGTTGGGCGACGATTTGGCATACTGGTATCAAGTGGATATTCCCACCGGCGAGACAACCTTACTTGAGTGGATGTCTGATCCAAATACTCTCTGGTTTGACAATGTAAGCACGCCACAGCGAGAAACGCGCGACGAAATTGTGCAACGCAGTTTTGCGGATGCAGTGAAGTGGTTGAGCGATCGCTATGGTGCAGACCCCGATCAATGGCAGTGGGGCCGAATACACACCACCACGTTTGTCAATGATCCATTAGGTCAAAGCGGTATCCCCTTGCTGGAGGCAATCGTCAATGCTGGACCGGTTGCCTCTCCGGGAGGGATGTCCACGGTGAATCAGTCCTGGTACAGTTGGCCTAACCGGCCATTCAGCGCCTTTCACGGCACAGCCCAGCGAATGATCGTCGATCTGAGCGACTGGGACCTGATGTTGGACGTCAACTCCACCGGTCAGAGCGGGCATTTATTTCATCCAAATTTCAAAGATCAGATATTCATGTGGCAAAAAGTTGAATATCGTCCTATGCCATTCATGCGCGCGGCGGTGGAGAAGAACGCCGCTGCAATATTGATATTGACGCCTTGAGTAAGGAACCGCACTATGGCTCAACAAACCATAATCGAATTTCTCTCCTCTCTGCGCAATCTTGATCTGCGCATCCGGGTGGTTGACAATCAGTTGCATATCAATGCGCCTGCTGGAGTACTGACGTCAGAACTACAAGCTGAGTTAAAAAACCGTAAAGCTGAAATTCTGGCATTCCTGAACAGTATTGAAACCATCAAGACCGTCACTACCATACAACCTGTTGCGAGAGGCGGCAATCCGCCATTGTCTTTTGCGCAGCAACAGATGTGGTTTCTCGACCGCCTCAACCCCGGCAACCACGCATACAATATGCCCGCTGTGGTGCGGCTTTCAGGAAAACTGGACCGCCGCGCGTTGGAAAAGAGCATCGCGGGTGTCGTCAGCCGACATGAGATCCTGCGCACCGTCTTTCCAGTCGACTCGACTGGACAACCCTTCCAGTATATTGCTCCAGAGTTGCAGGTGCCCCTGCGCTTTATCGATCTGCGCCAGCAGTCTGAGGTCGAAGTGACACACCAGATCGCCAGCGAAACTCAAAGCCCTTTCGACCTGTCCCAAAGTCCCCTGATCCGCGCTTTACTGCTCCAATCAGGCGAAACCGAACACATCCTTGTACTGACTCTGCACCATATCATCTCAGATGGTTGGGCCATGGGGGTGCTAGTCGGCGAACTGACTGAACTCTACCGGGCCTTTGTTGCAAACCGGCTCCCTTTCCTCCCAGATCTGTTTATCCAGTATGCCGATTTTGCGATCTGGCAACGCCAACAACTGCAAAATGGTGCGCTTGAAAAACAACTCCAATACTGGCAGCAGCAATTGGCCGGGCTGGAAGAAAGCGCCAGCCTGCCCACAGACCACCCTCGGCGCAGCTGGCACCTTGCCCGCGGCGGCTGCATGAGATTCACATACCCTGCCACCCTGACGCAAAAACTCAAAACCTTGAGTCAGGAGAGCGGTTCCACACTCTTTAGCGTCTTGCTCGCGGCTTTCAACGTCCTGCTAGCACGCTACAGCGGTCTGGACGACATTAGCGTTGGTACATTTTCTGCCAACCGCAATTGGGGCCAGATCGAAGCGTTGGTTGGAGTCTTCATCAATACCCTCGTGCTGCGCACCCACATACATGGCTATTCAACCTTCCAGAACGTGCTCAGACAGGTCTATGAAACCACAGCCCAGGCCCACGCTAACCAGGATCTGCCCTTTGATAGATTGGTGGAAAGCCGGCAAGCCGGGCCTGGCCAGCCGAAAACGCTCTTTCACACCATGCTCGTACTCCAAAATACTCCGCTACCCAAAGTGCAACTCCCTGGGCTCAGCATCGAATGGCTGCGGTTGGAGCGCAACGAATCATCCCCCAACAGCGACCTGGATCTGTTCTTTGAAGAAACCGAGGACGGGCTGCTGGGTATCGCCGAGTACAATGCCGACCTATTTGAGCCTGCCACCATCACCCGCATGGCCGCCCACCTGCAAGTGCTGCTCGAAGCCATCGCGACCAACCCGCAGAGGTCAGTCGCCGAACTGCCCATTCTCACCGAAACCGAACGTCAGCAACTGCTGGCGGAGTGGAATGCCACCCAAACTGCATATCCGCAGGAGAAATGTCTCCAGCAGCTTTTCGAAGAACAGGCCGAATGCACTCCCGAAGCGGTAGCTGTGGTCTTCGCAGTACAGCAGCTTCGCTATGGAGAGCTCAACCAGCGTGCCAACCAATTGGCCCATCATTTGCGTAAGCAAGGTGTTGGACCGGGCGCCTACGTGGGTCTCTGCGTGGAACGCTCGCTCGACATGGTCGTTGGCTTACTCGGCATCCTCAAGGCTGGTGGTGCATACATCCCGCTGGACCCCGGCTATCCTGCTGAACGCCTGGCCTACATGCTCCAGAACGCCGCCCCTGCTATCCTGCTCACCCAGGCCCATTTGCGTGATCGGCTGCCGCAGGCGAATACCCGCCTACTCTGTCTGGACGCCGACTGGCCGGCCATCGCCCAGGAAAGCTGCGCCAACCCCATCAGTGGTGCGACTCCCGCTCACCCGTTGTACGTGATCTACACCTCCGGTTCCACTGGGCTGCCCAAAGGTTCGGTGGTGTACCAACGCGGCTTCGTCAATTTGTTGGATTGGTTCGTGCGCGAGTTCGAACTGACCGATCGTGACCGGGTGTTATTGATCAGTTCCTTGAGCTTCGACCTGACCCAGAAAAACCTGTATGCTCCACTGCTTATCGGAGGGCAGTTGCACTTGCAGGCTTCCGAGCAGTATGATGCTTCGGCGATTGTCCAGGATGTGTGCGAGCGCGGCATCACCTGGTTGAACTGCACCCCCAGCGCCTTCTATCCTTTGGTCGATAATGCAGGGAAGAGCCTGTGCATGAAAGACAGCCTGCGTTACGTCTTTCTGGGCGGGGAGCCGATTGCCCCGTCGCGCTTTTCGGCTTGGCTAAAGGCCGAAGGCGGGCAGACCCAGGTTGTCAACACATATGGCCCCACGGAATGCACCGACATCAGCAACTTCTACCGACTTGACTCTGATGTGCCTGGTTCGGAAGGGGGTGTGCCGATCGGCAAACCTATCTCCAACGTCCAGGTATACATTCTGGACCGCTACCAACAACTCGCAACACCGAATGTAATTGGCGAGTTGTGCGTGGGGGGGGAAGGCGTGGGATTGGGTTACCTGAACAATCCCAAAATGACTGCCGAAAAGTTTGTACCAGATTGCTTCAGCGGCGTCCCTGGTGCTCGCCTGTATCGGACCGGCGATCTGGCGCGCTGGATACCCGATGGCAATATTGAATATCTTGGGCGCATGGATCACCAGGTGAAGCTGCGCGGCTTTCGGATTGAATTGGGCGAGATCGAAGCGGTTCTCAGTCGGCACCCAAGCGTGAGCGAGGCCGTTGCTCTGGCACGAGAGGATGCGCCCGGCGAGAAACGCCTGGTGGCCTACCTCGTTCCCCGAGAGGGTCAGGAACTCTCTAGCCGTGAGCTGCGCCGTTTCTTGAGCGAGAAACTTCCAGAGTACATGATCCCCTCGATATTTTTGTCCCTGCAGGCGATGCCGCTCAACCCCAATGGCAAGGTAGATCGCAAGGCCCTGCCGGTTCCCAACGGAGAGCGCTCCAGTTCCGCCGAAAACTACGCTGCGCCGCGCAATGCCGTCGAAGAGATTCTATCCAAACTGTGGGCCGAAGTATTAGGCCTTGAGCGAGTCGGCATCCACGATAATTTTTTCGAGTTGGGCGGCGATTCAATCCTCAGCCTCCAGATTATAACCCGTGCTCAAGAGGCCGGGCTGCAGTTCACTCCCCGCCAGATTTTCGAGCGCCGCACCATCGCCGAACTGGCCGAAGTGGCAGGCAGCGCCCCCCGGATCGATGCCGAGCAAGGATTTGTCAACGGTGCTGCGCCACTCACCCCCATCCAGCGTTGGTTCTTCGAGAAAGACCTGGCCGACCCTCAGCACTGGAACCAGGCCCTGCTGCTCAAAGTGCTCACCCCTCTGGAGTCTGACCGGTTGGCGCAGGCCTGGCAACAAGTGTTTCTGCACCACGATGCTCTGCGGGCGCACTTCACGCATACTGAAGCTGGCTGGCAGCAGGTCTATGACGCGCCTGAGCAGGTTGCCCCTTTGCAAGTGATCGATTTGAGCGGGCTAGCGTCAGAAACGCAAACCGTCACCATCGAAGTCGAAGTCTCCAGATTGCAGGCCAGCCTGAACCTGGGCGCGGGTCCGCTGGCGCGGGCATCTTATTTCGATCTGGGTTCTGGCCGGGCAGCGCGCTTGTTCCTTGTCGTTCATCACCTGGTTGTAGATGGAATCTCCTGGCGCATCTTGCTCGAAGATCTGCTAACCGCCTATAGCCAACTTAGTCAGATGCAAGCGCCCGCTCTACCGCCAAAAAGCAGCTCATTCCGTGCCTGGGCCGAGCAGATAGATGCACTTGCCCAAACAGAAGAACTGCAAAACGAACTGAATTACTGGCGATCTTTGCCCTGGGATCTGTTTTCTCCGCTACCTCTCGACAAGCCTACGGGCTTGAATCTGGAGGACTCCACCCAAACGGTTACTCTATCTCTTAGTGCGGAAGAGACCCGCCAACTCCTGGTGGATGTGCCCGAAGCCTATCACACTCAGATTAATGATGTACTGCTGACCGCCTTGGGGCTGGCTTTCGCCCGCTGGACGGGAAATTCGAACCTACTGGTGGATCTGGAAGGGCATGGGCGTGAAGACTTGTTCGAGGACCTCGATCTTTCGCGCACGGTGGGCTGGTTCACCAGCATTTTCCCGTTGTTCTTACAAGTCAGTGAGACCTACTCCCTGGGCGAGGCGCTGAAAAATATCAAGGAGACCCTTCGTTCTGTTCCAAGACGGGGCGTAGGCTACGGAGTGCTGCGTTACCTGTGCCAAAATCCAGAAGTGAAGTCATGCCTGCGAGCCTTGCCGCCTGCGCCGGTGATCTTTAACTACTTTGGGCAGCTCGACCAGGCTCTGGGAGATGGCGGTCTACTGGCTCTGGCCGACGAATCGGTTGGTCGGCTGCGCAGCCCACGCGGACAACGCACGCATTTGATCGAGATCCACGGCAGCGTGCTCGCGGGTCGTTTGCAACTGATCTGGCACTACAGTGCGAACCTGCACGAACGTGTAACCATCGAACAGTTGGCGCAGTGGCTGATGGAAGTCTTGAGTGATCTGATCGCCCACTGCCTGTCTCCCGAAGCGGGCGGCTACACCCCGTCTGACTTCCCCAAACTAGTCATCACCCGAAAAGAACTCGACGATCTGGTGTTGCAGCTTGCGGCCAAAAACGCCATAGAAGATCTCTATCCGCTTTCGCCCATGCAGCAAGGCATGCTTTTTCACAGCTTGTCTGAGCCGGCTTCGGGCGTGTATTTCGAACAATTAACTTGCACCTTTTCCTCCGGTCTGAACCTGGCCGCCTTTGAGTGGGCCTGGCAGCGCGTAGTAGAGCGTCATACCATCCTTCGTAGCGCTTTTCGCTGGGAACGCGATGGCGAGCCCTTCCAGATTGTGTATCGCCGTTTGCCCCTGTCTGTCCAACGCCTGGATTGGCGCAGTATTCCGCCCGATGAGCAGAGCGGACGGATGGAAGCCTACTGGCAGGCCGAACGACAGCGCGGTTTCGATCTGGCCTCCCCGCCTCTGATGCGTCTCAGTCTCATCCGGCTGGGCGATGACATCTATCACTTCGTTTGGGGTTTCCACCACCTCCTGCTGGATGGCTGGAGTTGGCCCCTGCTGATGCAAGAAGTCTTTGCCTTTTACGAAGCCTTTTCACAGGGGCGAGGTATCTCTTTGCCACCGCCCAAACCCTTCGGTGATTACCTGGCCTGGCTTCAGCGCCAGGACTTGGCGCAATCTGAGGCTTTCTGGCGGCACATCCTACAGGGTTTCAGCGCTCCTACCCCTCTAGGTGTGGATCGTGGTAGTTTCCACCTGGAAGGGCAAGGCGACCATCACGAACGCCATTTT
>JAUQXC010000456.1 GCA_030834825.1 Thermoflexales bacterium | reverse complement strand
TCGCCGCTGGATACTGGCGGAATGAGCGGCGTCAGCGGACTGTTCACGGGAGCGTTAGGGAGGGGATGACGACTCCAGCGCCAGGCGTCGGCGACATCCTGGCCGTACCAGTCGCCCGATAGCTGCACGGCGGTGGCGGTGTCTGAAAATGGCACTTTACTGAGCCAGCCGTTAACCACGCTCGAATTGTCTCCGGCAACCTTTAGCTGGACCTTCACGCCGACGGACATCTTTGAATATCTCAGTCAACCGCTTACCGTCATGCTGACGGCGCGACGGATTCAACCTGGCACGCCGATCACGTTTGAGCTGTTGGTTAACAACACGATTCTCCAAACGCAAGCAGGCAGTTTTGTGGGCGATTTCAAGCTGGCTACCGCGACAGCCTCCTTCTACCTGTCGTCGCCGAATAAGTCCGATCAATTTGTGGTGCGCGCTACAACCCAGTCATCCTCGGGCGCTCCGCTGGTCATACGTCAGACCATCCCGATCGGTGCGCCGGTCCATCTGGGCGCGGTGGCGATCGCGGCTCCCCTCCAGCTCGGTGCCGTGACGCCGAATGGCCTTAACGTGCTGGTGACCACCGATTACGTGGGGGCTGTTCTCGATCTACAATCCGTGATCAACACGACCCAGGGTGTGCCCCTGTATGGTCCGGTCAAGACGGTGGTGTTGAGCAACACCCTCCAGATCATTCCGCTGGATGCGGCTTTGCCTTCGGCGGTCAACTCGATTATCGAGAATGATTTCGTGTTTAGCGGCACCATCCGCATTCCCAACAGGCTCACCCGGCAATTTGTTTCTGGCTTGGAAGTGCCCGTGAAGTTGCATGGGCCGCAAGTCAGCGTTGCGGATAACGCCCTGACGCCGAACACCATCCTGCCGCTCAAGTTGTCACCGCATCCCGATTCTAATCTGGCCACGCCGGCGATGCCCTACACGGTGACCCTGCGCGGCCTTGACGTTTCTTTCCAACACACTATCGTGATAACGGGCATTCCACAAGCGGGTGGTTCGCTACCGCTCAGCTTGACTATACCGAGCTTGCCCGGGCATGGTCTCTATCGAATCGATGTGCAAGCAGCGCCGCTGGTCCGTTACTACAGCAGCGCGTTCCTGCGCACCCCCGATCGATCTTTCACTTTCAACGCGCCGGACAGCGTCCTGGCCGGTCATTCGCGCAACTGGACGATCACCAGCGTCGGCGATCTAGCTCGGCCAATTACGGTTACGCTGCAATTGGTCGATCCACAAGGCGTGGTTGTCGCGCATAATACGATCAGTGGAACACCGTTCGCAGGTGCGCGCACCCTGTCTGGCGTTTTGTCCGTTCCGGCTCAACTGGTGAATGGTCGATATCACTGGCGCTGGCAGGGAACCGATGATCTCGGCCTGCCGATCGAGCATGATCAGCCGGTCGAGGTGACGGGCTTCTCATCCTGGCTCAGCGTGCAAACTGATCGGGATGCCTACGCTTCGAACAGCCTCGTCAACGTCACCACGACGATCCACGCGAGTGAGGCCCTCACGCAAGCGTGGCTGCGTCTGCAGGTTGTACCTCAGCCCAGCGCCCAGAGCCTGACGACGACGACCCTGGCGGGGGCGTTGAATCCGGCCGACGGGATTACATCCACGGCGCGCGTGAGCGCTCATGATTTGGTGTACAGCCACAATGGTGCCTTCGCCTTGATCACAGAACAAGATCCTAACGTCGTACGGCGGCTCGATCTGGCGACCGGTGCGATCACGACGATCGCGGGTGGCCCTTTCGCCGCGGCGGGCAATGTGGACGCCATCGGCTTACAAGCACGCTTTGGTTTGTTGGGTGGCCTGAGCCTCAGCCCCGACGACAGCTATGCGCTGATCGCCGATAGCGGCAATCAAACGATTCGTCGGCTTGATCTGAATACCTTAGCCGTGACCACACTCGTGCATGCCCCGGATGCCAACTACCCAACGGCCATCGCCATCAGCCAGGATGGAACATTCGCCTTGTTCACTGATTCAGGGTACCACACGATCGAACGTCTCGATCTGGCGACGAATCAAGTGACGACGCTTGCGGGCTGGCGTGGGGCCTGGGGCCTCGCTGACGGTGTTGGCCCGGTCGCGCGTTTTACCAATCCCAACGCCATTGCGTTGAACAGCAACAGCACCCTCGCTTACCTCTACGATTCCGGCAATCATCTCATCCGCCGCTTGGATGTAACCACGGGCGCTGTCACCAGATTGAGCGGCGCCTGGCCCGGCAAGCTTCGTCTGGCCGTCAGCGCGGATGGTACCTCTTTGCTCATCTCAGACGAAGCCAGTCACGCGATCTTACGGATGTCCGTGATCACGTCAGAGTGGCAAGTCATCGCCGGACAATTCAACGTGCGCGGCGATCAAGACGGCGTGGGCTCGGCGGCACGCTTCAATGCGCCCAGCGGACTGAGCCTTAGTCCCACTGGCCAGGTAGCGCTGCTGGCGCATCAATCCAGCGTGCGGCGGCTTGATCTTACTGGACCGGTGACGGTCACAACCGTCGTCGGCCAAACCGGCAACAACTATGATGGAGTCGGCGCAGTGGCCGATTTTGAAACGGTGCCCGGCATCGCGGTGAGTCCAGATGGTACGTATGCGTTGGCAATTGACACGCAGTCGCTGCGCCGCGTCGATCTGGCGACGGGCGCCGTCACGACGGTCGCCGGTATCCGATCGCTTGCCGGTACAACCGATGGCTATACGACGACGGCGCGTCTCTGGGGACCCGATCAGATCGCTTTTAGTCCCGATGGGGCTTACGCCTTGATCACCAACGGAGCCGGCTATTTGCGGCGCTATGACGCGCTCACCGGTGAAGTCACAACCCTCACGCCGCAGCCGACGGATAACTATCATCTGCGTGGCATCGCGATTAGCCAGGATGGCACGTTTGCCCTTGCTACGGATTGGATCGGCGATCGAATCGTGCGGATCGATCTGCTGACCAACGAGATCGCGACCATCGCCGGTGACGCGACGGAAGAGGGGAGCCGGGATGGCATCGGTACGCAGGCCTTGTTCCGCCGTCCGGCGGGCATCGCGCTAAGTCCCGATAATAGTCTTGCGCTGATCACCGACTATGAAAATCACACCATCCGGCGGCTTGAACTGGCGACGCTCGAAGTGCGGACGCTGGCTGGGACGGCCGGTCAGCTAGGCACCACTGATGGAGTGGGCACGGAAGTGCGTTTTGAAAATCCCTTCCGCATCGCCTTCAGTCCCGACGGCGCGTATGCGCTTGTCACGACCGATGGCACGACTCTCGACGCGGTGCGGCGGGTGGATGTGGCTACGGGCCGCGTGCGTACGCTGCTGCAGCAGACCCATGCTTGGGATTCGTTTCACTCGATCGTCTGGTTTAACGCCATCGCCTTTGAAGCGAGTCAGTCGGTGCTGGTCGCGCAGAACTGGAATGATGAAACTCGCTTGTTGCGCTTGAACCTCGCCGCTGGATCGGGCCCGGTGCTGCGCGAAGACTGGCTGCCGTTGACGGATGCCATCACCGGCACGCATATCCTGACGTTCACGCAGGCTTTCACGGATCCCAATGTGTTGAATGATCCGCGGGCGCGCGGCCTGTTGTCCGTGAATGCCACGTTGTTTGGCGTCGAACCGGCGGACGTGATCTCGCCCGCCCTGCATCATCAACTCGATGCAGCCCGGGGCTCTTTCCTGGTCTATGACAATCAAACGTTGGTCCTGCAGCCTGTCCAGACGGAATTCATACAAGCGAACGGCGTCGATTTGCGCGGCACGCTCGTCAACACCGCGGCGACGAGCAGCCAGATTGTCGTGACCGTGACGCGCGACAGCACGACGATCTTAACCCAGACCTTCGCGCTGGCGCCCAATGAGGTCCGCAACTTCAGCGTGAATGATTTCGAGCCCCCGCTGGGCGAAGTGACCTACAGCGCCCAGTCCAGCCAGGGCGCGACAGCCGCGACCACGGTTACGGTGCTCTCAGCCTTGGTGGTGCCCGAACTGCGCTTCGTGCCGCCTTCCGTCGCGCCAGGCGAAGAAACTCAATTGCAGATCAAGTTGAGCAATGCCACCTCAACGGCGGGCCGGGTCTATATCAACTATGGAAACGATTACACAGACATGGCAGAAGTACCGGCCGGTCAAACGGTGCTCGTATCGAGTTCGTGGATCTTCGATCAAGCGGGCGTCATCACCCTGCCGGTTGAACTCTACGATGCCGTAAATGGCTTCTACGATGCCGTGGTATATGTGGGCGATGAAGTGCCCACGGCCACCGTCGAGCTGACGGGCGCGCTGCATTCGCCCAGCGCCGTGGCGCAGACTGCTCCGGCGCGCGTCAATCTCAACTTGAACAACAGCCTCGACTGGGGCTATGGTACGGTCGTGTCGTACACCCTCGTCGGGCCGCAGAACCGATCGGGCGCGGCGACGCTTTGGTTGCAGCCGGGTATCAACACCCTGCCGATTGATCTGAGCAGCTTGCCGTTAGGGACCTACACGATCCACTTCGACGTGCAGCATGAACGACGCCACACCTCGTTAGCGACGAATTCGTTCACGTTCGATCTGGTTGAGCCGCGGGATGTGCTCTCGCTCAATCCGATCGCCGATCCGATCGATAGCACCGGCCTCGTCACTTACACGATCGCGATCAGTAACAGCCCGATGAGTGATCGGACTTTCAATGGTTGGCTCAACCTCTCGGGCGCAGTGGAACAGCAAATTCCGGTCACAGTGACGGTCGGCCAGAGCATCACGCACACGGGCTCGATCAACATACTCGATCGATCGGGTGCGCAGGTCATCGATCTCGCGTTGGCGCAGGCCGATGGCACGCCGCTGGTGACGCACACGTTGACGATCAATGCGGCGTCGCCTCTGGCACCGAACGTGACCCTGGCGAATCTGCAAGCGCAGGTGATGGATGACGGCACTACGGATATCGAGGTTGATCTCGACAACACGGGTGGGGCAGGCGATGCCACACTGACCCTGTTGGCCTTCGATGAAGCCTATGCCTGGCTGGCACCCGTCAGTGCCCAGGGCACGACTCACGCTCACTACAACGTGCCTGCACCCGCCGGTGTATTGAGCGGCACGTATCCCATCGAAGTGCAGCTGGCCGATCGGGTGTTGCGCACCGACGTCTTCGTGCCCGGACCTCAAATCGATCTGGTGCAGTCGCTCGATCAATCGATCTATCAGCCGAACTCCCTGGCCACCTGGAATGTGATCGTAAAAGGTGTCACTGGCATCTCCAGTAACTACAATGTGCTGATGCGGTATCGTGGTGAGGAACATCAGCAAGCGATCGCCGTGGGCGCAGGCGATACCGTCACGGCCACCTGGACGTTCGCCGTCGGGTCAAGCAGCGATCGGGCGACCGTGATCATCTCTGCGGACACGCTGAATGGCGGACGCCGCTCCGTGGCCATCGATAGCCAATGGATCAATGTCGTGGAAGATGATCGCGCCTACGTGACTGCTGACCAGGCGCGCTATCAAGCCGGTGAGACTGTGCAGTTGACGTTGCATTTGACACCGATTGCGCTGGCGCTGCTCTTCGCTCCGGCGATTAACGATCGCCCCGGCGAATTGATCTGGTCGAGCCTGAACTACACCGACACGGACATGGTGTCGGGCACGTACCAGGTGGCCTATCCGCTGCCCACGATCATGAGCACCGGACGATACATGTTTCGTTACTTCTTTGAAGGCGAAGAGCGTACCTATCCCATTGATGTATTCGGCTACGATGTCGCAATCGAAGGTCTCCAAGCCACATTGGGTAACGGCTTGAAACGCGCCGAAGCGACGACGCCCTTGCACATCACGGCGAACGTGCGCCTGAATCAGGCGTTGAATAATGTCGTCATCAGTGCCTATGCGTTGACGCCCGCTGGACAGTTCCTCACTTTGGGCGATGGTGCGACGATCACGACTAATCTAGCGAGCGGTGTCACACCGCTCGATTTGAATGGCGTCCTGAATGCCGCGCAGCCCGGTCTCTATCGTATCGTGCTGAATGTCGACACCCTGGATCACGCTTCACTCCAAAGGGAGAGTGTGTATCTTGACGCGGGCTCAGCGGTATTGAATGACTTAGCCTTGAATAAAGGGCTATACACGCCCACTGAAGTCGCACACGGTCAGGTCACGGTGTATGGACGAGGTAGCGCCCGGCTCAGTGTCCAGACTTCTGACGGCACACCTCTGCTACAACAAACGCTGACGTTGACGGGTTTCCAGACGCTGAACTTTGATGCACCGACGAATACCGAACGGGATGAAGTCGTTATCGCGACACTGACGGACACGCTGGGGATGACCTCGACATTGCAGATTGCTTACAAAGTAGCGGCGACGCTCGATACCACCGCGCCGCAAGTGGCGATCGTATCACCGGTCAATGCCGCGGTCGTGCAGTACGCCAACGGCGATCATCTTGTCACCGTGACGGGTATCATCACCGAAGATCGGGCGATCGATCAGGTATTGATCAACGGTGAACCGGCAACGATTAACGACAATACATTTACGGCAGCGCTGCATCTCAACAACGGCGCGAATCTCTTCGAAGTGAGCGCGCGCGATCGAGCTGGCAACATCGGCCTGGGCAAGCTCTACACGTTGTATGGCGAACCCTCATTCGGCGTGACGTTCTCGGTCGATCCCATGGAGGTTAAAGTCGGCGAAACCATCACCTTTACGGCCCAAATCACGTCAAGCGATTTGCTCACGGCCACCGTCTTGTTCCCGTTTTCGGGACTATATCCGGATCGCACAGCCGGCACGGTTACCGCGGGCACGTTGGTGCTGACCGATACCATCGTCAGCTGGACGGGCACTGTCTCGCCGTTGCAGCCAGCCACGGCACAATGGGGCAGCGTAGCGACGCAAGCCATGACGCAGACGACGTATGCTGTGGTACAAGGTGAACAAATGCTGCCACGTAAGAGCAGCACGGTCATCATTAACATCCAGCCTGCGACGCCGGACACACCGACGCCGACCGCGACAGTGACGGAGACACCCACTCCCACGCCCACGGGCACGCGTGAGCCAACGCCTACCGATACGAATACACCAACACCTACATCGACTGTCGTCACCACGGAAACACCGACGCCCACGCTCGAGGTAACGCCGACCGATACACCAATCCCAACGGCAACGGATACTTCAACGCCGACGCCCACGGCAACTCAGACGAACACGCCGACGCCGACCGATACACCGACGAGCACGCCGACAGAAACGGCAACGCCTACGGCGACGGCAACGGACACGTTGACGCCCACACCGACCGCGACTGGGACGCCGACGATGACACCAACACCCATTCCACCGGCCACTATCGCCGATATCCGAGCGCTGCTACTTGCGCGCTATCAACAGGGACAGATCGATCGACAAGCGTATAGACCCCTCGATCAGATCTTGCAGGGTGCTGATTGGCTGGCTCGCTACTCTTATCGGACTGCCGCCATTCAATTGTTGCACGTCTTCATCCAGGTGGTACGGATTGAAAGCGGGCACCATATTACGCCCGCGGCTGCACAAGAATTGATCGAACTTACCCAGGCCGTCATCGCTCATTTGCGTTAGCCGGCTAGTTGGCAGCGAGGCAGAGTTTTAGACTAGAGGAAGTGTCAGGAAAAGGGCACTTCCTCTAGTCGCTGGTTTATGGCCAGCACCAGTTCGTAGCACGCTGGCTATTTTGTTCGCCCTCTGGGTAAGCGTCTCAAGATAGCGTGGCTCATTTGGGACAATTGTTTTGCCCTGCCAGGTTGTGCCACTGCTCGCCTTTGGGCTATTTCTCATTAGCCTTGCCTATACTGAAAACGAGCATTACTCGTACCTGAAACTACAATCGCTGCATGCTCGACGATTAATACCACGGATCTGATGTCAGGACACATTTGGTAGAGCGGCTTCCAAGTCTAGAATCGTCTTGTGTTGCAACCACTGCCACAGCGCCGCATCGATTTTCAGCAGCAAGAGAATGGCGTTGACCAGACTCACCTCCCAACGTCCTCGGCGGCGTGATGCAACCCGGCGCAGGAGTTGAAGGAGGACGTGCTTGCCCAGGCCGAGCAAGGCGGTGCCGAGCGACACTAACAGGAGCCAAGCGATAGCAAATAAGGCAAAGAAGCGCGACCAAGCTGGGATATCCGCAATGCGGGCTTCGGCAAAACCGAGCAGCCGCTTGGCGTCGCGGAAACCTTGTTC
The DNA here is from genome assembly GCA_030834825.1 of Thermoflexales bacterium. GTDB lineage: Bacteria > Chloroflexota > Anaerolineae > Fen-1058 > Fen-1058 > Fen-1058. The sequence continues at coordinate 855 of JAUQXC010000456.1, read as the reverse complement.
GCAGCCAAAGCGGCGCGCGTATTCGCCGGCCATCTGTCCTGCGCGTGACGCGCGATTGGAGACGAGATACCAGACCTCCCATTTGCCGGTCTGGTCTTTGACCCGGCTGCGGCTGACCCACGCGCGCCGCGGCTTGCTTTCGCAATAGCGTACCTGGCCCACATGGCGGCGGCGCGAGTTGGTCACAAAGCGCAAGGATTGGAGGGGGCACCACGCGCCCTGCACGAACACTTGGGTGTTGGCGCGGGCGCGAATCCCATAGGAATTCAGTAGTTCCATCAATTCCACGTCGGCAAAGCCGCGATCGGCGGTCACCCGCAGCCGGCCCAGGCTGATCTGACGTTCGAACCGCGTCATCACTCGTTTGATGATCGCTAGTTCATAGCGACGCATGCGGCCTTTCAACACGCTGGCTGTGTAGGCGCGCCAGTAGATCGGAACGGCCCGCCCGCGCATCAGCCAGGACACCGTCAGCAAATGCTGCCCGGCCTCGATCGTCCAGGCGATCGCCAGCCGCACCTTGCCCCGTGGCGGCAATTGCGACAGAGCTTGAGTCAACACGTGATCGGCTCACTGGCGCGGGGAAAGCCGATCATTGTGAATCAACCGCGACAAGCGGTTGAGCGCCGCCTCTGGGTTGCCCAGTTCACGCACTAAGTCGGCTTGATTGCCGGTTTGTCGGTCCAAGATCGCCATCACGTAGTCGGTTAACCCTTTGATCTGATGCCCATGGGCCCAAGGCAACATCGCTTCAAGATACTCGCGGATCGGCGCAGTCTCGTTTGTCGTGATCATCCCCAGATTGTGCCCTGTGGGGTGATGCTGCACCAATTTCTAAAAGTGTCCTGACATCAG
>JAUQXC010000455.1 GCA_030834825.1 Thermoflexales bacterium | reverse complement strand
TCTGGGACTGGACTGCATCGATCTGACGCAGTTTCATACGTGGGAAGACGACTGGGCCGAGGATGAACGGTGGCAGAAAGCCGTGAGCGATCTCAAACGTGAGGGGTTGATCAAAGCGATCGGGGTCAGCCTCAACCGCTGGGAACCTGCTAACGCGTTGCGCACGCTGCGCACCGGCCTGATCGATGCAGTCCAGGTGATTTACAACATTTTCGATCAGGCGCCGGAAGACCACCTCTTCCCGTTGTGCCGCGAGTTGAACGTGGCCGTCATCGCGCGCGTGCCCTTTGACGAGGGTTCGTTGACGGGCACACTCACACTCGAGAGCCAGTGGCCGGCCGGGGATTGGCGCAACACCTATTTCGTCGCGGATAACTTAAAGGCCAGCGTGGAACATGCGGAAGCTCTGCGCCCGATCGTTCCGCCCGGCATGACACTGCCCGACCTGGCCATGCGCTTCATCCTGTCCAATCCCGACGTGAGCACAATCATTCCCGGTATGCGAAAGATCAAGCATGTGGAAGCCAACCTCGCCACAAGTGATGCCGGGGCGCTGGGCCAAAGCCTCATCGCGGAGTTGCGAAACCATCGTTGGGATCGCACGCCCACCGAGTGGTCGCAGTAACAAGCGCCGGGGAGGGACAAGGAATGTGCCCATCTTTCCCGATGCTCAAGGCGGCGTCCTCGCCGCCGAGACGGCGGCTTGAGTATAAAATTGCGGTATTCGCCTGCCTCCCAGGTTCATGTTAACAAACACGCCGGCCTCGATCATCTCGATCAAGGCCGGCGTTTCTTCCACAGCGCGGAGTAGTTTAAGGCTTGTTTGGACTGAGTCTATGTGCCCTGCCGGTTCGCGTCGTGGAACTTCCAGTCACCAACCGGCTCTGGTCATTTGACTGCTATGTTAGGGACAAGGCCGCGCCGCAGGTGGATTGGAGTCCAGCGTCAGCTGTGACGTGTGCACCACCTGCTGTGCCGTTTCGACACGAGCCTGCAAACGCTGACCCACCGCGATCAGCCAACCGCCGACGGTGTTCAGCAAACGCCAGTGCCAGCGTTTGACCGGTAGCACAGCTTGGGATTCAACCCGCATCCAATAAGTCTGTTCGACTTCTTTCACTTTTCGTTCGTGTTCCAATTGACGAACCAGCACATCGTTCCAAGACAGCATCAGAGTTCCTCCTGTTGCGACACGCGCTCAGGCAGGCACCGCCTCCTCGGCTTGCGCCAGCGCCAGTTTCAAGCGCGCCAGTAAATCGCGCATGTCGTTCCTGTCTGTTTCACTCAACACCAACCACGGCGTATAAAAATTGCGATCCGTCGCAGCTTCGGCTTCCTCGCGAATTTGCCGTCCAACTTCGGTGACTTCGAAAGCGCTCTCACTGGCCGCGTGCACCCAACCTCGTCCGATTAGATCTCCTAACGCGGACTGGTAGATCTCGCGCGTGTGCCCGCGAGCAGCAGCCTTCTCGGTCATTTCCTCCACATTTTTCACTTCGCCCCGCCACAAGAAGGTGAACAATTCCCAGGCCTGCCCGGTTACGCCGAGCGGCCGCCACGCCGCCAGATGGGCGTCATCGCGAAAGGCATTCAGATCGTCCAGCGCCTGATCGATTCGCACCAAGGCGGTGGCCTCGCCGTGGGGCGCCAGGCCGTGACTATCGGTGAGGCCAGCGAGATCGATCGGAGCCTTGAGACCCGCAGTCACGATCTGGTCTAGCAAGGCACGTAATCGATCGACATCCGCGGCGGGGTAGACAGTCCCAATCGATTTTTCGATCCCGGTCAGCCCCGCGTAAAACTCTTTCAGGATGCGCGTGGTAATCGCTCGTCCGCCGGGGCTCAGTCGATACGTGCCGTCACCGGCCGCTTCCAACAGCTGCCGTTCGGCGAGCGTCACCATCGGTTGCACCCAACCCGCTTGTGTTCCATAAGGATAACGCCGCCAAATGCGCTCAGGTGAGATCGGGGCCGGTTCGACCGCTCGCGCGAGCAGCAACGTATGCACCACGCGCGGCTGTGTCAGGCCGGTCTCATTGATGATGGGGTTGACGAACGGACGGGTCGCCGTGTAGATTGCCTGCGAAGCTTCACCACACAACGGCCAAATCTCGGCTAACTTTGTAAACGCTTGATCGGTCATGGCTGTCCCTCCTGTGTCAGCTTAATTACTCTTGGTCTGCAAGAAACGCGACAAGGCTCGAAAGGTGTCATCGATACGATCGGCATTGAGGCTATACCACTTGCTGCCCTCGCGCCAGCGCTCGACCAGATAACCGGTGGCGCTGAGCTGCTGCAAGTGCCGCGAGGCAGCCGACTGGCTGAGATCGAGTTGGTGGATGATGTCGGGCGAACGCTGCTCGCCGTGGTGCGCGATGAAATGCAGAATGCGCAGGCGGGTATCGTCGGCCAAAGCCGTCAGACGCACCAGCAACTCCGAGCGGCTGAGCTCTGGCCATTGGCCGGCTGCACCCTGCGGCTGGCGCGCACCGAACAGCAAATATAAGGTGCGATTGACCAGATAGCGTCCCTGGTAAGGCCCGATGTGCGCCGAGGGGACAAATACCACCCGATCGGCCTCACCGGCGATCTTCTGGCACCAGTCATCAGGCTTCTGTTCCACCACTTGCTGAATGGCTTCGCTGATGCTCTTGCCACTGAAATCGATCTGGCGATAAGCCTCGACGCAGGTCTGCAGCAGTGGCAGCACACGCTCCCACTCCGGGGACATGACGTGCGTCCACATGTAACGCAGATGTGAAACGGCGGTCTCTTTCAACTGGAGCGGATCGTTGAGCAGGACGTGAGCCTCGGCCTCGATCTCTTCATCGAACGAACCGAAACGCTCACGGAGAAACGAGAAGTACAACGCTTGATCGGCCAACAGCGCCGGCACTTCCGGCTTCATCAACCCGGTGGTCGAACCCCCTTTTTCTTTGCCCATGCTGAAATAGGCAGCGAAGACCCGGTCTCGCAGTGTGACGGGATCTTGCCGGGCCAGGTCGTCCAGATAGAGTTGGAAGTTCGACCAACTGCGGGTAGGCACGACGGCATAATGAACACCAATGAGCACGACCTGATTCAAGTAACGTCGATCTTGTGGCAAGGCCGCAGCAGTTTGGGTAACCCATTCATCCAGGCCAGACAGTTGATCAACCTTGGTCAGCAGCATCAAGCTGTGGAGGGCGTTTAACGCAGGCTCGACACCGAAACTAATGTTCGGCCCAGTCATAGATGATACTAAAGAGGCTTCTGGCGCTGGCATTTAAAATCCTTTTATGCGGGTTATGCGCTTATTCTGGTTACAAGCATATTATACCGCGGCTTTTTCGGTTGTCAATACCCAATTTTGGCTTGATGCACCCAACCGGGGGTCACTTTGCGAAGCCGACGTTGTACCCACCGCTCGATCGGGTTGGCCGCTACCAAATGAAACTGCCCCGCCATCACATTGATGACGGGGCAGTCAGTGTTCGGTTTTGCGGGTGAGGCATCCCGCTGTCACACAGAGCAGACATCGGGGATGGCTGGTCTAGGGATACAGGCGATTGATTAAGCGCGGGAATGGGCTGACCTCGCGGATGTGCTCCAGCCCACAAATCCACGAGACCGTGCGCTCGACGCCCAGGCCGAAGCCCGAATGCGGCACGCTGCCGTACTTGCGCAGATCGACGTACCACTGATACGGTTCCATCGGCAGGCCGTGTTCCTGAATGCGCTGGATCAACAGATTGGGATCCGACATGCGCTCGGAACCGCCGATGATCTCACCGTAGCCTTCGGGCGCAAGCAGGTCCGCGCTCTTGCACACTTCCGGTCGACCGGGCCACGGTTCCATGTAGAACGCCTTCACTGCCGTGGGATAACCGACGACGAAAACAGGCCGGTCGAACTGCTGCGTTAACGCCGTCTCGTGCGGCGATCCGAAATCGTCGCCCCATTCGATGTTGAGTAGTTCCTTCTGTTCGAGATCGGCCGTCTCGGACTGGAGCTGCTTAATCCGCTCGATCGCTTCGTCGTAGCGAATGCGCGGGAATGGCGGCATGATATTCGCCAGCTTGTTGAGCTCCCGACCAAGATACTTCAACTCAACAGCACGATCTTTCAAGCAGGTCTGCACGACGTGGCTGACGAACTGTTCTTCGATCTCTAGCAGTTGATCGAGGTCGCAATACGCCATCTCCGGCTCGATCATCCAGAACTCGGTCAGGTGCCGACGTGTTTTGCTCTTCTCCGCGCGGAAGGTCGGCCCGAAGCAGTACACGCCCTTAAAGGCGAAAATGTTGGCTTCGTTGTACAACTGGCCGGTCTGTGCCAGGTAGGCCTGCTGTTCGAAATATTCCACGGGGAACAACGTCGTCGTACCTTCGGCGGCAGCGGGCGTGAGGATGGGTGTGGACACTTCCATGCAGCCGTGAGTGTCGAGCCATTCACGCATGGCACGCATCGCCGTCGAGCGGACGCGCTGAACCGCCCACTGCCGGCTGGAGCGCAGCCACAAATGGCGATTGTCCATCAGGAACTCGACGCCATGCTCTTTGGGTGTGATGGGATATTCGGCGGCGATCTGCACCACTTGGAGATCGCTCACGCCGATCTCGAAGCCGCCAGGGATGCCGGGGGCG
>JAUQXC010000454.1 GCA_030834825.1 Thermoflexales bacterium | reverse complement strand
TTGACCCTGCTCATCCGATGATGGCAGCTGAGCCACCAATGTACGCATGCCGTCGTGGCTTTCCTCTGTTAGCATGATCGGTCTGGCATCTTGTTGTGCGCCATAAGTGACATAGAGTGTTGCCCTCGGATTGAAGAGCACCCCTGATTCACGGATGTAACCACAGGCAAAGTTGAACTCCAGCTTGATCATCTCGCCGGTTTTGGCAATAAGCGGAGGGAGATGTGCCACGTAGATCGCTGGATATACATCGGTATCGAACCGTTCCAGCTTAAGCTTGGACTGCGCCAAGGTCCTACCGATAGGCGGCCCGATCAGCGCGGCGACAGTCAGTCCCACGATCAGCCACAGGCCGAATAGGATGAGCCACCGTTTTTTTCGGTTCGGCACGGAAGTAGGGGGATTTGATGTTTTTGCACGAGCCTGTACAAACCTCAATTCTTTCATCAGCATTTCTCCTTTCGGGGTTGAGTACAGATTCTTTGCTTGGCAGATATTGATATGCGTTATTCTGCTTTCACCTCCTTAGTTAGTTACCACCACGGGTATTGCCACGAGTGCTCAAACAAAAGAAGCCAGTTACACCTTGTGAGGAACAGAAAAAGGATGAACAACTTATGGAGAAGATCTTCCAAGTTAGACAGCAGTCCCGCCTGTCCAATAGCTGAAGATTCCCCTCAATTTCATAAAGCAACGAAAGGGGGAAATTCTAAGATATAATAAGGCATAAAATGGATGAGAGCCAGAGCTGGAGATTCCAATTCCAGACGGTGTTCCTTCCAATTCAGGTAAACTCGGCTTCCAAAATCGGAAGCCCCATTTTCAAGGGGAGAATAAGTCAGGTGGACAGAAAGCAGTTTGGGAAGTTGATTGCCGCCCTGCGCCGGGAACAGCGCGACGAACACGATCATGAGTACACCCAAGCGAAGCTGGCCGAACTGATCGGTGTGACCGAGCAGATTATTGGAAAAATCGAGCGGGGGGAAAAAGTGACCTACGAAGCCGATCTGCTCATCAACCTGGCGAAGGCCTTTCGGCTGTCCAGTCGTGAACGAAAAGAGTTCTTTTTAGCAGCCGTGGGCCTGGAAGAAAAGGATATTCCCCGCCCCGCGAACACGGCGGAGCAAATTCTAGCCAGCCTGATCACCATCATGGAAACAACGGCGCTCCCGGCTCTGATTGTCGACGCTTATGATGATGTCGTCGCGGGCAACCTCATGGCCCTGGCCCTCTTTGATTTCACAGAAGACATGCAAAAAGAAGCGCCCCAGCTGGTGGGTGGGTACAACATCATGCGGGTGGTCTTCTCCAAGAAGTCCCCCTATCGCGACGCACTCGCCAAAGAGCAGCGCGAACGTTACATCACCCAGAATCTCCAATTCTTCAAGACCATCACGCTGACCCATCGGGCTTCGCCTTACTTCAACTATCTCATGCATGGCTTTAGAAAAGACAAGGAAATGAGCCTGTTCAACGCTTATTACGCTGAAAGTGCCAGCGGCGAGGATGATGATTTCTGTATTGAGGATGAGGTTTTGGATATCAACCACGAAAAACTGGGCCAGCTGAAGTGTTACTCGCCCTCGATGGCGGCGCTGACGCCCATGGGAAATCTTTATTTATTGACTTATATTCCCGCTGATCTGCCCACCTCGCGCGCGTTCAGCCAATTGGCCGAAACACGTGGAGCCGGCGCCGTCCGGCTGGCAAGTTGGCCGCAAAAAATGGTAACTTGAAGCACCCTCACGCAGGTCGCACGGCGTGTCACTTTCCACGGGCGAGAATGACTCAAAACAAAAGCCGCTCCTCGACCTTCCCAGAAACGGCTTGATCCTATGTGGTCAGGTTCTGCTACACCTTCATTAACGACCTGGACGAAAATCCCGCTTGAGGCTGGAACAGTCGCCCACAATTTGCCGATTAGCCTGACTGGCTTTATCGGTCGGGAAGGTGAGCGCCTTCAAATTCGGCAGATGCTACAACAGACCCGCCTGGTTACGTTGACGGGCCTGGGTGGAGTGGGTAAAACCCGCCTAGCTCAGCAAGTAGCCTGGGAAAGCTTGCCCTACTTTCGCGATGGGGTGTATTTTGTGCCATTGGCCAGGGTGGAGTCTGCCGCCGCGGTTTGGCCGGCGTTAGCCAGGGTCCTTCTCAATTCATTGTGCGAAGAACCCAACCTTCAAACCTTGGTGTTCGACTACTTGCGCGACAAAGAGATGTTGCTCGTGCTCGATAATTTCGAGCAGCTTTTGCCCGCCGCTTCCTGGCTGATTGAGATTCTACAACAGGCGCCCCAGGTTCGGCTCCTGGTCACCTCGCGAGAGCGCCTTCACCTATCGGCCGAGAGCCTCTTCGAAGTCGAAGGGTTGTGTGTTCTTCCGGCAGAATTCACTGAATTTATGGAGTGCGATGCGGTGCAGCTGTTTCTGCACAGCGCCCGCCGGGTCTGCCCGAACTACCTGATCTCTGCGCAAGATCGGCCGTATGTGGCGCGCCTCTGCCAACATGTGGCCGGTCTGCCGCTGGCGCTTGAATTGGCCGCGACCTGGCTGAGAGTCTGGTCGTGCCGGGAAATTGCACTGCAGATTGAACAGGACCTCGGCTTTCTGGTGTCCGATTGGCAGGATCTTCCCGAACGACAGCGCAGCATCCGTACCGTGTTTGAGCACTCGTGGACGTTACTGACTGAAAGCGAACAACGCTGGTTTAGTCAGCTATCTGTCTTTCGTGGCAGTTTCACGCGCCAGGCTGCCGCAGAGGTCATTGGCGCCACAGCCCAGCTCCTGACTTCGTTAATCGACAAGACCTTGCTGCGCTGGAGTCCAGCGCTGGAGCGCTACGAACTGCACGACTTGTTGAAACAGTATGCGGCGGAAAAACTGGCACAAACTCCTTCGGTGCAAGAGCAGACTCAGGGCTGCCACTGTGAATATTTTTTGAGGCTGTTGCACGACCAGGGGCAAGCTCTGAATGGGCCTGAACAACAATCGGCACTCAAGACCCTCGCTGAAGAGATTGAGAACATTTGCGAAGCCTGGCAGTGGGCCAGCGAGCACCTCAAGCTCGATTGGATTGAGTCATGCCTGGCGGACCTGGCGTCTTTCTTTATGCTGCAAGGACGGTCAGTAGAGGGAAGGAGTCTATTGACTGCTGCTCTCAAAGAGTTGAAAACAGCCAGGCCAGATTCGAAAGTCGTCTATAAGTTGCTGGCTCAGCAAAGCGCCCTGCTCAGTCTCGCCACCGAGGCTGACACGGCCCAAGCACAGCTGCACGAATGCTTGGCCTTCTTTCAGGCCGAGGCCGACTGGGCCGAGGCGGCTTTCTGCCTGTCCGAGCTGGGCGATATCGCAGTTTACCAGACAGACTACCAGGTGGGTTACGCCTGCTTTGAACAGGCCCTGGCGCTTGCCCAACAGACGCAGTCTCAAGAGCTGGAAGCAAGCTTGCTGCGCCGCCTGGGCAATGTTCATTCGTACG
>JAUQXC010000035.1 GCA_030834825.1 Thermoflexales bacterium | reverse complement strand
TGATGTCGTTGGACACAGCTTGGTTTCCCCACAATAAAAAACGGGCAATCGATTTAGAAAGGCTGCTTCACCACTTTCAAGTAGATCGCGAGTGTCTCTTCAGGCAAGGCTGCCAGTGCCTTGTCCAAGGCTTTGATGAGCCCAACGTCGGCTTCCTCGGTCTGGCCAAATTCAGCGCTATCACAGCCAAATGAGTTGAGTAACTGCGAGTTGCCTTCAGTCACAAGATAACTATAGCTCCAACCTCCATCGCGCGACCAGCAGCCAATGGATTCATTCACCGTAGTCAGCTGGATCGTTAAGAGCACCCCCGCATTATCACCCGCACGATCCACTTCGAGATCAATGCCGGTTGAACCCGGCGAGCCGCCTCGCGTTACATCCAACACTAAGTCCACGATCTTCCTCGAAGAGAGTGACTGGCCCTTGAGGGCCGCCAAGTGTTCAGCCAGGCTGCCTTTAGGTTCTATCGATTCAGGTTCCAGATCAATCTCGCGAACAATATTGGCCAGTCGGGTGGCTAATGCAATCACCCTCGGTCGAGCGGGGTGATCCGCCGCCAAGTCTGTCAGTTTTCGTCGGACTGCCGGCAACGCACCAAGCCCCAACGCCTCGATCTGGTCGCTGATCTGGCGGCCATCCTCAGCGGGTAGCTGCAGCAATTGATCCAATAAAGGTTGGACGATCTCGTCTGGGACCGCAGGAATCTCGGGCAGCGGCGGCAAAGGCAATGGCGCGAGTCCCTGGGTCCCGCGCCAAATATTTTTCAACTCGACGATTTGGCGGTTGCGTTCGATCAGGGAAGCCTCAAGGTCAAACGTGTAGCGATCCGGCCAACGTAGCGCTAGCGCATAACCTGCCAGGTCACACACACGCGGGCTATAGTACGACTTGCCCTGCCAAGTTCCCGACGAGCCAGTATATTTCTTGGTGTCATCGAGAGCCTGGAGGAGAAGTTCCTCGGTCGCCGTCACGGCCTGAGGTGACTTACAATTACGCGCCGGTGGAGACGATGCTTCGGCGCATACATCTCTCCCCAAAGCAAAGATCAACACGACACGGAGCTTGATCGGTCGTTTAGGCAGATCCTGCCCCAGCGCCTGTATGGCTTCTGGGTCGCCACTCGCTGCCAGGAAATTGATCAAGTCCTCCTCGGGATGGAATTCATCCGCGTTGCTCGGACCCGGCGTTAACCATTCCTGGATCATGGCGGCCAGCCCTTCGGGACGATCGCGCCGATAGACCGCTTGGGCAGCGGCAAGTCGAGAAGAAAGGTAGGGACCCCGGCGAGCGATCGAGATCAGCAACGGGATAATACTTTCCCCTTTCAGGTGTGCCGCTGCCGCGACCAACTGGCTGTGGGGCCACCATTTCGTGGCGGCGCGGAGGCCGATCGTGACGGCGTCGAGCGCCACCTCGGGATACTTTTCGATGAGCACCTCTGCCTGCGCTGGACTGTTCTCATCGCCCTTTTCGACTGCCTCAATCAATACTTGTTTCTCGCCTTTCGCTTGAAAGTCTTGCCACCAGGCCAGCACCTGAGCTTTTGCAGCAGTGCGCCGTTCCTCATCGGTCAGCGCCGAGGTTGTGCTGGACAGCGCGTAGAAACTGCGGTTGGCGATTCGCTCAATGATGATGAGCGCCACGTCGCCCACGCGCAGCACATGATGCGAAAAGACAAAGTCACGCCAGTACTCGACCGAACGCGTGAACCGCCGATCATCTAGGGCAGTAATGAGCTGGGGAATCGCGGGATAGCCGATCTTGACCAACTGCTGGGCCGGGCTGGCTTCACCGCGTTCATCGCTGAAGATATCGTTTCCACCGGGCTGCCCCCACTGATGACCATGCTGATCGCGCAACTGGAAAATGAGTTCAGCGATGCGCTCATCCGGCGTCATCAGCGTGATGGGGTTGGTCTCACGGACATGTCCCTCGTCTTCCTTGACCATCTGGCGCAGGAGCGCCACGGCTTCTGAGGCACGTGGTGCGTACTCGCTTGCCGAGAAATGCACCAGGAATTGTTCTGATCGACTGAGGAGTTCCTGTCTGGGAATCGCCAAGTCGCCAAAATCCAGTGTATCGCGCCAGATGGTCGCATAGGCTATTTCGTCCTGAATGATAGACAGCAATGGCCTGGGGTTAATCTCGCCTGTGTGAGGATCTGGCAGGTCCACCGCATATTCGTATACTTGGTAGGCCAGGCCATCCAATTCATTGGCCGCACACGCCCGGGCCAGGACGAAAAGTTCTGAACGCACGCCGAGTTGTCGGTTCCAGTCCAGCAGGTCAAGGCCGACTTTCTCGAGCTGTTGCGCTACTTCTTCCAGCCGAGTCTTTACTCCGAGTAGCAGATCCACCACTTCGTAGCCCACGCGCTTATAATCCTCGGTATCTGCCGATGTCTTGACGAAGGTGAGTGTCCGGAGATCTGTGGTGAACACCGTAAATTGATCGCCTGCCTCTTGGAGCAGAAAGGCGTAGAGGTAGGTGTTAGTCGGCGCATCGTTATTGCGGCGTGACCACCAGCCGGTGGCAACGCGCAGATAAGCTCGACCTGTAAGAGCCGGATACCCTAGGGTATCAAACCACCGGTAGGCGTTTTGCGTTTCCGCTAAAGTGGGGAGTTCCGGTTTTGACCGTGAGCCAACCAATACCAGCAGAACGCCGGCGAGAAGGATTAGGCGCCAGGCAGATTTTCTTCCCGATTGGGTCAGCCCCTGTCTCATCTTTGAGCGCATTTTGGTTACTGAGCACCTTGCCTCATGACTACCAGTTACTTCTTCATTCGGCGACTCAATCACCAGCCTATCGGATCTCTCCACGGGTTCGTGTAAATCTCGAATGGCGCGTAAGAGGTAGACAGGATTATAGCGCAATCCGAGCACGAGCAGGATCAGGAACCATAAGGAGTCGATGCTCGGTTATTGAACTCCATCCAATAAATCCGCAACCAGGCATGGGGTTAGCCTCACCCGGTCCGATCCATGAGTCGCCACAATCCCGTGCTTTACGGCTCATGGCCCCATGTCTCGTTGATGGATGCCGTAGCGATCAGATTGCAGGCCAAGGCCGAAATGCCTAGTGCTCTGAAGGCGTCTTGCCAAGTTGCCTACATCTACCTCTTGAGAGTACAATGAGCCTGGTTAGGCCCAAAACCTTAGGCAGTGAAGGATGATACCCCATGTCGACTGATACTGGCGCAGAAGAATGGCTGGCAGATTTCTGAAGTGATTGAACGCTTCCTAGGCTTGTGCGTTAGGCGGAAACTCAAGATTTACAAGATTGGCCATTCAGCCAATCGCATTGTCTTCTAGGAGATCGACGGTGAAACTATTTAAGAAGTCCCTGGCGACTTGGTGCGCAATTCTGTTCTTTCTCGTGTTTGGGATCAATACGTTTGTGGCGATTCCGTCGGGTGGGGTAATTGCGGGCGTGCTGGCTCTTGGGGTCGCAGTCTTCATGTTCCTCGGCAAGTAACTGGCGAGTCGCCCACTGGGAACAGGCTTCTGTTCTGGGCAAAATTTCGTCCGTGTTTATTCGGATGCTTCAGCTGACTGAGACGGTCACGGATCTTCTTGAAGAAGCGGGTGCGGAAAACTGCGCGCCGGGATCCGTGCAGGAGCAGTCGGGTAAATGGCCGTTTTACTGCGATGGGCGCACTGCATCATCTTCTGTGGTAAGCAAGGATATTGACATCGTATGATGACCGCACAGGCTTTGCTCTCAACATTGCAACAGAATGAGTTCCTCTACCTGGTTGCAAATCAGGGCAGCAAAAAAGTTTGGTTTGCTCCTTCTCTGCCAAAAGAGTTACCTGTCAATGACAAAGAAGTAGTGGTTCTGGCAGAAGAGAATTCTTTGCCCTATGGTCACTTCACGCCCATTTCAAAGGCTTTGTCCGGCTGGATGAGTTTTTGGCAACACTTCGGACCGAGATGTTCATCAGCCACGCTATTCATGTCGATCAGCCCCAGGCGTAGCAACATCTCGGCTATCGAGATTGTGGTTGGCGCGCACTCGCGCGAGTCCAGCGCCAAAGAGGCCGGTTATTTGCATTACGGCTTGGACGATGGATTCATCACATCCTTGTGTGCCGGAATCAAAAAAGGGCTTCAAAGCGTAGTCAGTCATCCCGTAGCCGATGTGCGTGTCTCGATCACGAATGCTATTGTGAGTGAGATAGAATCATCACCCCAATCAATCGAGTGGCTTGGTCAGTGGCTCACGGAAGCGTTGCTTGTGGAGATGTGCAAAAGAGGCATCATCTCAGGGCTCTAATTTCAACATCGCACTGCCCAACACGACACCGCACCGGCGTAAAGTGACAGACCTTAGCGGTTCCCATAAGCGGAGTACGCGGAACCAAAGTTACTCAATCGCTGTTACAAAAGCGTCCGACCTCTGGCAAAGGCCGGACGTTTTGCCTCTGGGCGTGAATCGTTCTATACTACACTTAGAGACGGAGATTCCATCTATAAGGCATTAGGCCGCCTGAAGAGAGACCACACATGACTGCATCCCTGCCTGAATCGATGAAGGCATTCGAGGCCACCCTCGCTCGACACAGGCGTCCCACGGTCGCCTTCTGGACGCTTGAGCCTCACCTATCTACCCCCACCAACAGCAGCCATCTCGGAGGTTCCGCGCTCCTGCCAAGCGGTTTCACTTGGCCGGCAAGCAAACGCCGCCCGCTCGACTTTCTCCTTCAACTGGACCTCAGAGCCGTATCCTCACTGGTCCCAGATCGTCTTCTCCCAAGCGAGGGGCTACTCACCTTCTTCTACGATCTCGACAATCAGCCGTGGGGTTACGATCCGAATGATCTCGATGGCTTTCGGGTCGTCCTCGTGTCCGATGTCGAGGTTTCAGCAATTCAGGGACCAGAGCCGAATCTCTTTCTCCCTCAACGCTGGCTCGATTTCGGCGCGGCCGAATCCCTCCCGACGTTCGGCTCACGGGCCTACGACCGACTCGAGGAGGACATCTCCCCTCTCGGCAAACTATCGGACGACTACTTCGACTATCAAGATGCGTTCGAGCGACAGTTCTATCCCTTCCCCTCAGGTCGTCATCGTCTGTTCGGACACTCCGCCAACGTCCAGGGCGACATGCAGCTTGAGGCTCAACTCGTTACGAATGGCCTCTACTGCGGCGACTCGTCCGGCTACCACGATCCCCGTGCTTCAGCGCTGGAGCCCGGAGCTGATGACTGGCTCCTTCTCCTTCAACTCGATTCAGACGACGAGGCCAGCATCATGTGGGGCGACCTTGGGATGCTCTACTTCTGGATCCGGAGAGAAGACCTTCAGAACCGTCGGTTCGACAAAGTCTGGATGACCCTTCAGTGCGGCTGAAGGCCGGTCGTTATCTAATTCTTCAAAAGCTATTCACATTCTCCAGCTGTCAACCAGACTGGGCTTATGGCGGTACCTATAACTGAAATGTAAAACGTCCTACCTTTGCCAGAGGCCGGGCGTTTTGCTTTTGAGGGTCTATCATTCTATACTTCGGGGTGGCGATTCCAGATATAGGATTCTGGGCAATAACTCATTCCACAAAAAGGAGCCAATCGTGATTACCAAATCTAATAAACTATCACTTCTATCGATTTTTTTTCTTACGCTTCTGTTCATGGCTGTAATCGTGTTATTCTTCCCACAAGGCACCTCTGCATCCAATACATGGCAGATTGGCCTTAATGAGCCTTCCATTATCGCCTATATGTACGATCGAGGCTTGACCTGTGAGCCATCTGTCTGCACGGGAGCTATTGGCTCAAACGTTATACCAATGAGTATTACAGCAATCAATTCCCGAATATACGATCTGGCGGGACGCCAACATATAGGGACATTTAGAGAAATTATCCCAGTGGCACTTGTTCATCCCTCATCCACCCTTACCAACTACCAATATGTCGCTAATATCGTGAAATTTTATTCGGGATATAACGTAAATCTCATTCTGACTCTTGGGTTGCCTGTACCATTCTGGATGGGTGTTACATCGGACTGGTGCCCTATGCCACCAGTAACTGACACGGCCCAGTGGGAGGCGTTGAAAAATCATCTCGCCTGGGAAATGGGGGATATCGTTAAATACTTGTGGAACGATCCACGCATTAGTAAAG
>JAUQXC010000453.1 GCA_030834825.1 Thermoflexales bacterium | reverse complement strand
CGCTCACCAGTGCGATCTCCGGCGTACCCAATGCGGCCAGTTCGCGCGCCCGATCGTTCGTCGAACCGATCGCCGCGTGGTGTTCGATCGTGCTGATCCGGGGCAAATCGCTAAAAAGGCTCGAGACAGGGTGAGCGGGTGTCATGACGGCTATTGTACTGCCAAGCGGGGGCTTAGGAAAAGTGAGCGGGAACAATGGGGTTTGAGGTAAAATAAGGAGGCAAGTTCATCCCTTCGGCGTATCAATCTCTTTGAATAGGAACCCGCATGGATCATCTCTGGCGCGATCGCATGGCCTATATTCTGGGTGCAGCCAAACCGCCGGAAGGTATGTGCGTTTTTTGTGAGGCTCCCCGGCAGGCCGACGATGCGGCCGTCTACATTTTGCATCGAGGACGGCTGGCCTATGTGATCCTGAACATCTTTCCCTACAACACCGGCCACGTCATGATCAATCCTTACGCGCACATCGACTCGATCGAGAAACTGGACGATGACGCTTTACTGGAGATCATGCAGCTGACCCAGCTCAGCCTGGCGGCCATCCGGCGCGTCTCCCAGCCGCATGGGTTCAACCTGGGCGCGAATCTGGGCAAGGCCGCCGGCGGCGGCATCGATCAACACTTTCACTTTCACATCGTGCCACGCTGGCAGGGTGATACCAACTTCATGCCCATCGTGGCGCACACGCGCGTGCTGCCGGAAAATCTCGACGATCTTTACCGGCGGCTGCGGCCCGCCTTTGATGAGGTGGCTTACGAGATGAAACTCTAGCAGCCGGGTTTCTATCTCTAGCGAGTTGTTCGGAATGGAGCAACCCGATTGCTGCTAACGTCACGCATCACACCCATCCCAAGGAGACAGGTGATATGGCCCCACCCACCCCCAAGTCCGATCGTGATCCTGTGATCGTGAGCGCGGCGCGCACGCCGGTTGGCAAGTTTATGGGCGCACTGGCCGCGTTGCCGGCGCCGCACCTCGGCGCGGTAGCCGTGCGCGAAGCGGTCAAGCGCGCAGGCATTGACGCTGAGCTCATCGACGAAGTGCTGCTGGGACAAGTGGTCACCGCCGGCGCGGGTCAGGCCCCGGCCCGGCAAGCAGTGATCCTGGCCGGGCTGCCCCCTTCCGTCGGCGCGGTGACGCTCAACAAAGTCTGCGGCTCCGGCTTGGAAGCCGTCATGTTAGCCGCTGCGCAGATCAAGGCCGGCGATGGCGACCTCTACGTGGCGGGCGGCATGGAGAGCATGAGCCAGGCGCCGTACCTGCTGCCGGAAGAACGCACGGGCCACAAGTATGGCCACACGCAAGTTCTGGACTCACTGCAACTCGACGGCCTGTGGTGCGCGCTCGAAGATCAAAGCATGGGCGTCGCCGCCGAGTTCATCGCGGACCAGTACGAAGTTACGCGTGAAGAGATGGACGAGTTCGCCTATCACAGCCAGCGTAAAGCGATCACCGCCATCGATGCCGGTAAGTTCAGGGCAGAAATTGTCCCCGTTGAAATCACCGCTGCCAAAGGCCGCCGCACGCTTGTCGATACCGATGAAGGCCCGCGCCGTGACACCTCGCTGGAAGCACTCGCCAAATTGAAGCCCGCTTTCAAATCCGCGGGACGTGTCACCGCCGGCAACGCGCCCGGCATGAACGATGGCGCGGCGGCAGTGGTGGTGATGAGCCGCGCTCAAGCCGATCGGTTGGGCCTCAAGCCGCTGGCCCGCATCGTCGGCTACACGCACGCGGCCGTTCCGGCGCAATGGTTGTTCATCGCCCCCGCGCGCGCCATCCCCAAACTGCTTGACAAGATCAACTGGACGTTGGACGATTTCGATCTGATCGAGATCAACGAAGCCTTTGCCGCGCAAGTGATTGCCGATGCGCGCGGCGTGGAACAAGCCGGACAGCCGTGGGACTGGAACAAAGTCAACGTCAACGGTGGCGCGATCGCACTCGGTCATCCCATCGGTTGCAGTGGCGCCCGCGTGTTGACGACCCTGATCTATGCTTTGCACGATCGCGGCCTGTCGCGTGGCCTCGCGACGTTGTGCCTGGGCGGTGGTGAAGCCGTGGCCATGGCCGTGGAGATTGAAGAGTAGTCAGTAACGAGCGATGAGTAAATGACTCGTTACTCATTATCCGTCCCCTATCACCCTAACCCGGAGGAAATCAGCATGACTTTCCAAACAGTCGGTGTTGTCGGCGTCGGTCAAATGGGCAGCGGCATCGCGGAAGTCTTTGCGCGGGCCGGCTGCGACGTGGTGGCGCGTGAGATCAACGACGAATTGTTGGAGCGCGGCAGGGCCTATTTGCAGCGCTCGTTCGCGCGCGGCGTCGAGCGTGGCAAGCTCACCCAGGCTGAGGCTGAAGCGGCGTTGAGTCGCCTGTCCTTCACGACGCAGCTGTCCGATTTTGCGCACTGCGATCTGGTGATTGAAGCGGCCACAGAAAATATGACGCTGAAGAAGACCTTGTTCACCGAGCTCGACGTGATCTGCAAGTCGGAAGCGATCCTGGCGTCGAACACCTCATCGCTCTCCATCACGGAGATCGCTTCGGCCACCCAACGGCCCGACAAAGTGGTGGGGCTGCACTTCTTCAATCCCGTCCCCGTCATGCCCATCATCGAGATTGTGCGCGGCCTGTTGACGGGCGATGAAACCTTGGACGCGGTGCGCGCGTTGGGCGCGGTGCTGAAGAAAGAGATCGTCATAGCGAAAGACAATCCCGGCTTCATCGTTAATTTGTTGCTGGTGCCCTACCTCTTCGATGCGATCCGCGCGTTGGAGAACAGCGTGGCGACGAAAGAAGATATTGATACCGCCATCAAGCTCGGCCTCAACCACCCGATGGGGCCTTTCACGCTGCTTGACTTTGTCGGGTTGGATACGTGTCTGTTCATCGGCGATGCCATGTACCAGGAATTCAAAGATGCGCGTTACGCCGCGCCGCCGCTGCTGCGCCGCATGGTGATCGCCGGCCTGCTGGGTCGCAAGAGCGGCCGCGGCTTTTATTCGTACTAAACCGACCGGCGAGTACTTCGTGCCATGAAGCGCGCTTACCTTAAGCGCGCTTTTCGTTATATACTGAGTGCGGGATCGTCCGCGGTACTTCCGATCAATTTTGCTGGAACCATCAAGTTCGGCGACAGTGGCCCGGTTATCACCGCAGGCCAACTTCGGCAAACCCGTTAAGGCTGTAACCCCAGGCAGTATCACGCAGAACCTCGTGCGTGAGGAGGCTGCATTATGCTGGAAAGATTGACGCATTATCTTAGACCCCCAATCTTCCCCGACGATGAGGACAAAACCTTCACGGCCAGTCTCTTGCATGTGATTCTCTGGGCGGTGCTGGTGGGCGTGGTCTTTTACACGCTGGCCAATATCTGGCGGGGCGTCATTCAACCCGATCAAGTGCTGAAGGCCTGGCTCTACGTGGCGCTGGTAACTGGTCTAATGTTAGGCCTGCTCTTTCTTACCCGGAGGGGAAAGGTACAGCTGGCGGCAGTCGGGGTTAATGCCGGTCTCTGGATCATCATGACGCTGGCCTCCTACTTTTACGGCGGGGTGCTCGCTCCGGCGTACGGCGGGTATATCGTCGTTGTCATGTGCACCTGCCTGCTGGTGAGCTGGCAGTGGGGCATCCTGACAGTGGTGGCCTCGGTCCTGGTGGGTGTTTTTTTTCTGGGAGCAGAGCTGCCTGATGCCAGTTCAACTTACAGCCCTGAGGCGGTCTGGAGCGCCAACGCCACCTATCTCTTCACCGCAGCCCTGCTGTTAGGGTTGGCGCTGCGTTCCATCAAGCGGGCGTCAAGCCAGGCCCGGCATGAAGCGGCCGAACGTCTCAAGACGGAACAAGCCCTGCGGCATAGCGAACATCGCTTCCGGGCCATTTTCGACTCCGTCAACGATGCGATCTTTGTTCACGATCTCAACGATGGCCGCATCCTGGACGTGAATAAAACCATGTGCGAGATGTATCGTTGTACCCCGGAAGAAGCACGTCAACTCGGCATCGAAGATCTCAGCTCAGGTGAAGCGCCTTATACTGGGCAGGAGGGTCTCGCCTGGATGCAGCGCGCGGCGGCTGGTCAACCGCAGATTTTTGAATGGCGGGCCAAAGATCGCACGGGGCGCCTGTTCTGGGTGGAAGTCAACATGCGGCGAGCCGCCATTGATGGACAAGTTCGCATCCTGGTTGTCGTGCGGGATGTCTCGGCGCGCAAAGAGACTGAGGCCGCCCTGCGACGTGAAAAGCGATTTGCCGAAGATATTATCAACAGCCTGCCCGGGATCTTTTACATGTACAACGAGCGGGGCGAGCTGGTGCGCTGGAATAAACTGAGCGAACTCGTCACCGGTTACAGCGCCGACGAGCTGCTGGGTAAGTCCATTCTCGATTTCCTGGCCAGCGAAGAACAGGCGCAGGTTGTCACGCGTTTCACCCTGGCCATGGAGGAAGGCGCGGCCGATGGAGAGGGCGAACTGGTGACCAAAGATGGCCAGCTGGTGCCCTATTATTTCATGAGCGTGCGCACCGAGCTGGATGACCAGGTCTATTTGATCGGGTTTGGCATTGATTTATCGTTTCGGCGGCAGGCCGAACGCGAAGTACGCCAACGAGAAGCCTATCTGCGTTCCATATTGGATAACTTTCCTTATTTGGTCTGGCTAAAAGATACCACCGGCCGCTTCCTGGCCGTGAACGAAGTTTTTGCCCAGGCTTGCGGTCAACCTGATGCCCAAGCGGTGGTCGGCAAGACCGACTTGGATGTGTGGCCGCGCGAGCTGGCCGAGAAGTATCGGGCGGATGATCAAAGAGTGATGGAGGCGCGCGTCCAGAAATCGGCGGAAGAGATCATTGCCGCAGAAGGTGTGGAGCGCTGGTTTGAAACGTACAAGTCACCCCTCTTCGACGGCTACGGAAACGTTAGCGGTACGGCCGGGTTCTCCCGTGACATCACCGAGCGCAAGCAGGCAGCTGAACATGATCAGCTCATCAGGCAGGGACTGCGCGCCGTGATTGAGGCTACCCAGGAACTGCTGGACTGTGCGGATCTGGATACCCTGTATCGGCACACAGTGGAATTGGGGCGCGAGCGACTGGGGCTGGAACGTTGTGGTCTGCATCTCCTTGACGAGTCGCAGCAGTTCCTGGTGGGAACGTATGGCACGGACGATCAGGGCCGGACGACGGACGAACGCGCGGAGCGGGTACCCGTCGAGGAGCGCAGTGAGATCTTTACGGCTGCCGATCAGCTGTGGACCGTTCTTCAGAAGCCCTTCAGCTATTGGCAGGCTGGCGCAAATCGAGTCTTGCCGGAAAGCGGCTGGATTGCGGTGACACCCATTCGTAGCCGCCGCCGGCGCATCGGCGTGTTGTATAACGACACGGCCATTTCGCATGCACCCTTGCATGCTTCCCAGCAGGAGATGACCGCCGTCTATTGTTCTCTGTTGGGCGGGTTGATCGATCTGAAGCGTACAGAAGCCGACTTGACTTACGAGCGCGATCGGCTGCAAGCGCTGATGAATAACCTGGTGACGATGGCGGCCGCGGCGGAACAGGCGCGCGATCTGCTGCAGGCGCTGATGGACAATATCCCTGACACGATCTATTTCAAGGACACGGCGTCTCGTTTTGTCCATGTGAATCGTGCACAGGCGCAGCTGCTCGGGGCGCTGACGCCTGACGAGGTGATCGGTAAGACAGATGCCGATTTCTTTAGCGCCGATTTGAGCCAGATGTTTTTGACGGAAGAGCAGCGCCTGATGAGCAGCGGGGAGCCGATCCTCGATCGGATGGAGTACAATCCTACTGCCGAAGGGCGACCACGCTGGTTGTCGGCCACCAAGGTGCCGCTTAAAGATCGCACCAACAAGATTACCGGGCTGGTGGGCATTTCGCGGAATGTGACCGATCGCATACTGGCTGAGCAACGCGAGCAGCTCATCAGCCAGGGGTTACGCGCCGTGATTGAGGCCGCGGATGAACTGATCGGTTGTGCTGAGCTCGATCTACTCTATCGGCGCGTGGTGGAACTGGGGCGTGAGCGGTTGGGTCTGGAACGCTGCGGCCTGTTTCTACTGGAAGATCCACAGACCCTGCGCGGCACGTACGGCACCGACGATCGCGGCCAAACCACGGACGAGCGCGCCGTGCGCTTGGCCAGCGTCGACCATCCAGAACTCAATCCGGATCCGAAACAATTCTGGACCTTGATTCAGGGTGACCGGACGTATTGGGACCAGACCCACCCGCGCGTGGTTGGCCAGGGTTGGATCGCCAGCACGTTGATTCGCAGTCATGAACGAACGTTGGGCCTCCTCTATAATGATGCGGCCATTTCGCAGACCGCCGTCAATGAAGCACAGCAAGAGGTGGTTACGGTGTACTGCTCGTTGCTGGGCAATATCATTGAGCGCAAACATGCCGAGCAAGCGCTGCGTGAAAGCGAAGCCACCATGCGCGCCCTGTTGGACGCCATCCCCGATGCAATCTTTCGCTTTGATGCTCACGGGGCCTTCCAGGATTTTGTTCCGGGCAAGAGCTT
>JAUQXC010000452.1 GCA_030834825.1 Thermoflexales bacterium | reverse complement strand
AGATGCCGACGCTGGCAGAAGTGTTGCAGACCTTTCCCGACAAAAAATTTCTAATCGATCATAAGGACGGCGCAGTCGAAACCGTTCAATTATTGGTGAGCGTCCTACGCGAGCGGCCGTTGGCGCAGCAACAACACTTGTACTATTGGGGATCAGCGGAAGCGTATGAGCGCCTCCAACATGAGCTGCCGGCCGTCAAGCGTTTGTTGGCCGGTCGTGATGAAATGAAGCAGTGGGTTCTGCCCTATGTGTTTACGGTCGGACTGAGCGAGTTTCCGTCCGAGAGCCGCGATCTGGTGTTAAGCCTGCCGCCTGCTTATACACGCCTGTTGTGGGGGTGGCCGTACCGTTTTCTGCAAAAGGTGAAGCGGGCAGACGCCAAGTTCTATCTATTGATCGACACGGCTGAAGACGCCGAGGCTTTTTCAAGTCTGCCCATTGATGGTATCATCACTGACCAGATTGAAGTGATAGGCAGCTATGACAAGCCGTTGTTCCATGACTGAGACCAACCCGCCACCCACGACCATCTTCCTCAAGCTCGGCGGTTCCCTGATCACCGATAAGACCCGGGTCGAACACGCCCGCAAACCGATCCTTCGCCGTATGGCCCGTGAAATCAAGGCGGCGCGCGCTGCCCGCCCTGAACTGCGACTGGTGCTCGGCCACGGCAGCGGATCGTTCGGCCACGTGGCCGCGAAGAAGTATGGCACCCGCTACGGCGTGACCGATCGAGAAGACTGGTTGGGGTACGCCATCGTGGCCGCGGCCGCCGCGCGCTTGAATCAAATCGTCACCGATGTGTTTATCGCTGAAGGCCTACCCATCGTCAGTCTGCCGCCCTCAGCGTCGGCGCGTTGTGACGGGGGCCGCTTATCCTTCCTGGATACGTTTGTCCTGCGCGCAGCGTTGGAGCACAGCTTAGTTCCGCTGGTGCAGGGCGACGTGGCCTTGGACACGGTGCGCGGCGCGACGATCGTCTCGACCGAAGACGTGTTCATTTACCTCGTGCGGGAATTTCAGCCGACGCATATTTTGCTGGCTGGCGAAGTGGCGGGCGTTTACGAGAATCCCGATCTGAGTGGCCCGATCATTCCCGTCATCACACCGGGCAATGTAGCGCAGTACACGCCAGCGCTGGGTGGCTCGCATGGCATTGATGTCACCGGCGGCATGATCGGCAAAGTCAATCAGATGCTCGGCCTCGTGCAGCACTATCCCGCGATCAAGGCACGCATCTTTTCCGGCGTGGGGCACGGCAACGTGCAGCGTTTGTTGATCGATCCGGATGCGGAGATTGGCACGGCGATTCGGTATTGACCTCACCCCCTCCCTCTCTCCCGACGTGTTTCGTCGGGAGAGAGGGAGGGGTGGCCGAAGGTCGGGGTAGGGGTGAGGTAACAAGGACACGCACCATGAGCGAAGACATCCTGCTGTGCCCAGCCTGCGGAGCCGAAAACGACGCGCTTCGTCAGGCCTGCGTCAAGTGCGGCCAGTCGTTGATTGTGGTCTGCCCACGCTGCAACACCGTCAACGCCATTACCGCCGAGCAGTGTTTTGCCTGCGGCCAGCCATTCGACACGCTGGGCCAGATCATGGCCCGACACGAGGTACGTTTCACCGATCGCTTCACACGGCAGGCCACCACGGCGATCGAAATCACGGCCGCGCAGAAGGAAAGTGATCGGGCGCGCAGCCAGCAGCTGTGGGCACAAGAACAACAGCGGCAGGACCGACTCGCCAATCAATTGCTGCGTCGCAAAGCCCAGGAGCGTCAGCTGCTGGTCATCACGGCGATCGCGGTGCTCGTCGTCCTGGCGATCGTGCTGCTCATCGCGTTCGCGCGCTAAACTGATCTTCCTCCTCATCCAAAATCGGGTATACTGCGTTGCGCAGTGACTCAATACCATCTCTCCCCGAAAGGATCGGCACTTCGCTCATGACTCGTCACCACCTGAAACTGCTCGCCGTCATCGTCATCAGTCTGTTGAGTTTTATCCTGATCACCCTGCCCACCGTAGGCCGTCCGCTTCCACCCCTGAGGCCGCACACGCCCGTCGTCGTCGATGGCGTGCGCGACGCCGGGTATACACTGCTGGCGACCGATCCGGTGAGCGATCTGGCCAATCCCGGCCCCGGCAATTGGACGGGGACCGCCTGGTCTGATCTGAGCAACTTGTATGTAGCCGATGATGGCACGTACCTCTACGTGTACATCGATCTACCACAGTATTCGCAGAGTGGCTCATCCGGCTCAATCGGCTTGGCCCTCGACACAGGCAGCGGCGGAGGTTCAGGCGAACCCTGGGGCAACGCCATCACCTTCGCTTACACCTCGACGCACAACAACGTGGGTCTCACGCCGACGATCACCACGACGTCGATCCTGCCCAACATCATCGTGCGGGGCAACCTGCCCGGCATGTCTGGTCAAACGGATAGCAACAACGGCTGGACCGAGCTGCGCCAATGGAATGGCAGCGCCTGGACAGGCGCCGGCAACAACTGGGGCGGCATCTCTGCCGGACAACAGGTCGGCACGAATATTGCCTACGCCAACAACCAGGGCGTTGAGATTCGATTATCCTACGCACAGTTGGGCATCACGGCGGGGCAGCTGGTGCACCTGCAATTCTTCGGCACGCAGACTAATAGCACCAAGGGCGCATATGACACGCTTCCTTCGGATGATCAATCCACGGGTTGGGATGATGCTACGACGCAGCGCCGGTTAGCGTCTTTGGGCAGTGGCGCACCGATCGATCCCACTCCGACCCCTTCGCCCACGCCCACGGGCCTGCCGCCGCAAAATTGCGGGACCACAGCCACCGGCGACAATGCCATTACCACCGCCGGGGTCTATCACCTCGACACCGACGGCAACTATCGCACCCCCTTGGGCGACTTGCAGATGGGGCAGACGGCGACAGTGAAACTGCGCACCTGCTTGAATGACGTGCAGACCGTGCAAGCCCTGGTGTGGAAGACCGGTGCAGGCGCGAATCCTTCTTACATCTACACGGCCACCTTGGTTGAAACTGATCCGGTGAATCATTACGCTTACTGGGCCATGGCGGTCCCCGCGCCGGAGGTGGTGATCGATCAGTGGTATCAGTTCCAGATCGTCGATGGCACACGCACAGGTTATTACCACCCGATCGCGGGCAACACCGGCCCCGGCGTGTGGAGTGAGACGCGCATCGATCCCTCCTGGAAGTTGGGCACAGTCACGCCGCCGCCCAGCGATTTTGCCGTGCCCTCATGGATGAAAGACGCCGTCATCTATCAGATTTTTCCCGATCGCTTCCGCAACGGTAATCCCAGCAATGACCCGCCCGCCTATACCGCTAACGTGCAAATCTACGGGCCGAACACCTGCAACGGTTATCCGCATGGTCGAGGCAGCGGACCAGCCTGCGTCGTCGATGGGCGCAACTGGAGCGATTCGCTGCTGATCCCCAGTTACGGCCTGGACTTCTATGGCGGCGACTTGCAAGGCATCATCAACAAGATCAACGAAGGCTACTTCAACGATCTAGGGGTGAACACGCTCTATCTCAACCCCGTCTTCAATGCGTCGTCCAATCACGGCTACGATACCAACGACTATTACAACATCCGACCTTACTTCGGCAACAACGCCAAGTTCGACGAATTGATCACGGCGGCGAACAATCACAACCTGCGGATCATCCTGGACGCGGTCTTCAATCATGCCGGATCGGACAGTAAGTACATCGACGGGTATGGGCGCAATCGCTGGCCGGCGGATACCGGCGCGTGCGAGGGAACGACGCCCTACCGATCGTGGTTCACCGCCGGCGGCAGCGGCAGTGGTTGCACGGATGATTGGAAGTGGAAGGGTTGGTACGGCTACGAAACGATCCCTGAATTTCAAGAGATCGACGCGGTGAAGGACTTCTTCTATCGCGGCAGTAGCCCGCAAAGCCCCAGCGGTATATCGGTGGCACAGTATTGGATCGACAAGGGCATCGCGGGTTGGCGCTATGATGTGGCGCAGGACATCACGCTGCCCTTCTTCCACGAGATGAATCAGTACATCAAGCACACCTATGCCGATACCGAAACTTTGATGCTGGGCGAAGTGACCGGCGGCTGCGATTGGGGTCTGTATCAGAACTACGTCAAAGAGGGCTATCTTGACTCGGCCATGAACTACTGCTTCCGGGATTGGGCCGTGAGTTTCGCCAATGGGAACGCGCCCAGCAGCTTCAATAGTTCATTTACCGCGTTCCGCGCGCGCTTCCCGAACAATGCCTGGCACGCCATGATGAACCTGATCAGCAGCCACGACTCCCCGCGCGCCTTGAACATGATGAGCGGCGATACCTCGCGCTTGAAGTTGATCGCCCTCCTGCAGATGACGCTGCCCGGCGCGCCCTCGGTCTACTATGGCGATGAAGTCGCCCTGCCCGGCGGCGGTGATCCCGACAATCGTCGCACCTATCCATGGGCGGATACTGGCGGCAGTCCCGATACAGCGATGTACGCACACTTCAAGCAAGTGATTGGTTTGCGGGGGGCACACTCTGCTTTGCGCGGCGGCGACTTCAAGACGCTGCTGGTCGACGATGCCAATCGCCTGTACAGCTATCTGCGTTGGGACACCACTGAATCGATCGTGGTGGCGTTGAACAACGGCGACAGTGCCCGGAGCAACGTCGTCATCCCGATCGCGCCGACGCTGTCCAACGGCGTTGTGTTGACCGACGTGCTAAACGGCGGAACTTACACCGTGGTCGATGGCAACATCACCGTCAGCAACATCAACAGCCGCTGGGGCGTCATCCTGGTAGCCGGGCCGATCAATCCTCCAACCCTGGTCGCCCCGCTGACGATCGAGAGCAGCGGACCTGTGACAGGAACGCTCGGTTATATGCAGTCTTTCAGCACGCAAGTCGAACCGGTGAGTGTAACGTTACCGATCACTTACGTGTGGCAGGCCGGCGATCAAGCTCCGGTGATCCATTCGGTCAGCATGCGCAACGATGCTGCCAGCTTCACCTGGTTAACGACCGGGATCAAAGTGGTAACGGTGACCGCGACAAACGCGGGCGGCACGGTGACCGCTACGCACACCATCTCCATCACCACCCTCCCCCCGCTGCCCATCATGCCGAGTGCCATCGCCGTGACGGGGTCACCCACCGGTACGAGCAGCACGCAGTACACCTTTAACGCCAGCGTTGATCCGATCAGTGTGACCCTGCCCCTGACCTACACGTGGCAGGCCAGCGATCAAGCCAATGTGACGCACACCATGGTCAATGACCGTA
>JAUQXC010000451.1 GCA_030834825.1 Thermoflexales bacterium | reverse complement strand
AGCGCGCCTCCGCCGCAGTGCGGCGGGCAAGGCGTGCACCCACTCCCACTGCCCATGTCCCTGGCTCCAGTGGAGCCAATGTGGGCCGCTGGCGCGCTACGCTGCAGGGACTGCGGTGTGGCACATCCGTCGAAAGCGGGTGGATGGTTACATCCAGCCGGAGCAGAGTCGTAAACGAAATTGGAATCTGTTCTAGGGTGGGCTGTGTTCGCCCAATCGTGTCGCCGGCGGCAGGCACCGGACACGCTGTAAGCCACGTGGCGAGAGAATTGCGGCGAGTTCAAGTAACTCTTGTCAGATGATGCTTCGCGTGATAAAATCGCCGCGCGATTGGGGAGTGGCCAAGCTGGCAAGGCAACGGACTTTGGATCCGTGATTCGAAGGTTCGAATCCTTCCTCCCCAGCCAAAAAGAACGCCGTCGATCGAACTTCGATCGGCGGCGTTTCAATTAGAGTCGGCTGTAGGCAAAGATATAGCCCACCGTACGACCTAAAGCATTCAACGCACCGTGTGCGGCCATGCTGGTGGCGATGGAGCGCGAGCGCCAGGCCAACCATCCTGTCACTAACCCACCTACTGGGACAATAATCCAAAAGGAAACAGGAGCATTTGTCACATAGTAGATATGGCCGAGCATGAAAAGCCCTGTCTGGAATAGCCAGATCCACTTTTCTGGACACTTCAGCTTGCGCAAGTAGCCCCACAAAAACCCACGGAAGAGAGGCTCTTCTGACACAGCGGCATAGCCAAGCTGATAGATAAAACTCGGAACGGCCAGCACCAGAATCGACCAGAGATCGAGTGTTAGAGGCAATTCACTTTTGTCGATCTGCAGTGACATGGGATATCCCAAGAGAAGAGCAGTGGCCATACCAACGAGTGTGCCGATGGCGAACCAGCGTAGGTTGGTTTTTGTATCTTGGGGAATTGAGTGTGGCTGCGTCCAAGCATCACCAGAAGCGCTATTGCGATTGCCCACAAAGTGAGACTCAATGGCTGAGGAAAAGCGAGCGCCATCTGCGGGAATCCCCAAAGTGCCAGAATGAGTGTTTGAATGGGTTTAAACAGGATGATGATGGCGATGGCCAGCGCGTCAATGTGGAAGTCTGCCAAACGTTCTCTTTCCCACCAGATGAGGCAGGCCGTGAGTAAATAGGTGCCAACCTGGAATATGGGGGCTAACCAGTCGGGCTTGGACAAGCTAGCAATCCCTGCAAGAAAAGGGAGTCTGAGAAATAGGAGTCCTGCCAGTAAGAGCCAGGCCACTTTCTGATGTGTTTGACCGACTTCCGGATGATCGACATTTTCTGCTGAGGACATTGGGCTTGTTTCCCTGTACTTGCTTATCTCCCCTGCATGATCCGAATCTGCTCCGCTGACTCTTTAACAACTTCATCGCTGCTCTGTGAGGCGTCCAGCAAAATCTCTTCGCGCACCTCGGACATGAGATTGTAAGCGATCTTGACGATGCGGGCTTTGTTTTCACTGTCGTGTTCGACGTCATAGGCGTGCTTGAGGATGTGCGGCGCGCGCGGATGGCGCATCCAGGCCAAGGGCCAGACGGCGGCCAGGCGCGCCTCCCCGGCGGGATCGAGCAGAGCCTTCTCCAGCGCATTCAACACGATGTCGGCTGCAGGGGTGGCGGCCACATTGAGGAGCAGATAGTTGGTCGCATGAAAGAAGCCGCGCAGGATTTGCTGGCGTTTGCTGCCAGCCGTATTCTCGATCAAGTCGGCAATTTCTGGAAAACCCGTTTCGCCTTGCAATTCAACCAGGCTCAACGTCGCCGCATATTGTACTTCCGGGTCGGCATCGTCCAGCGCGCCGCGCACGACGGGCAGCGCTTCAGGGGTGTCATTAGCGCCCAACGCTTCCAATACCTTCACGCGCACATCGGGATCGGTCGCCGTCAACGCGACTTGCAGCACGGGCACGGCTTCCGGGTCCTGGCAATTGTGCAGACCCCAGGCGGCTGAGGCCTTCACGTGATCGTTTTCCTGGGGCAAGATTTCGACTAACAGTTGATAGCCGCGCAGTTCACGCAGGTCGCACAAAGCATACACCGCACACTCGTGGACGCGCACGTCTTCATCTTTTAGGGCTTGTTTCAACAGCGGCTCGGCAGAATACCACGAGAAACCATACAACTCGCGGGCCACGCTGGCGCGGGTTGGCACCTCGCCGTTCATCAAGGCATCTTCCATGATGATGCGCGCATCTCGATCGCCGCGCCGTCGCAGCAAGCGGGCCGCGTTGTAGCGCACGTAGAAGTCTTTATTGCGCAGCGCCGCCTCGGCGGCATCCAGGGAGATGGCTTGCGGCGGTAGAATGTTCAACATCGTGCCCAGGCCGCGCAGCGAGAGGCGATAGTGACCTTTTTTATAGGCCAGACGCGGCTCGCGCCCGGTAATCGTGGAAAGCGGGGTGGTGGTCATGAATTAGTCCTCGTGTCGCGCCGGATGCCGTGGTGCGCGCAACACGTCAACGCAAAGTGTAGATCACGCGCTCGTGCAGCAGCTCGCCCTTGGTTTTCAAATCGATCACGCTCAGCAGCAGCTGCCGCCGATCGTCGATCCGGAACAGCGCCTTGATGCGCTCTTCGCCTGCCCGGCCCGGCGGGTTGAGCGGCACGACGATGGCCTCGTTGAGCGGCTCGATATGTTGCGCGGCGCGATCGGCTTTGGCGACGAACACTTCTTCGCCGTTCTCATACTTCAACTCGACCATCGATACGGCCTCGGTATCGATCTCGCCCAGGATAAATTCCAGTTCGGTCTGCTGATCGTGTGCGGCGCAAAGCGTCACCTCAATCGGCGTCTCCGTCGGATAGCGGCTGCCCATGGAGATGATCTCGTCGTATTCGTGCGCGTTCGATTCGGCGTCCAGGTGGCGCAGCCCGTAGCTGTGCACCAGGTAATCATCCAGTCCCGATCCGGCAGCGACCTGCAGCGCGCCTTCGGCCACGGCGGTGAATGGTTTATAACCCAGAAACGCCACATCCTTGAAGTAACGCTGCAGCAGCGCCTGTACCGACGGCATCAGCGACATGCCGCCGACCAGTAGCACGTGATTGATATCTTCTTTGAAGATATTCTGCTGCCGCGCGGCATACATCACCTTGTCGATGGCGTGCCGAATGGCGGTATAGAAACCGTTTGCTTCCAGCAGCTGCTCGAATTCGCCGCGTGTGAAGAAGATGGGGTGCGCGCGGCCCTGCGCCTCGAACATGAACGTCGTAGAGGCGCGCGTCGAGAGATCGATCTTGGCCTGCTCGCAGTGCGTGAGCAGTGCGGCATAATCATGACTGAGTTGATCCAGCGTGAGGTTGGTCTGCTTGAGCACTTCCAGCAACAGCCAGTGATCGACGTCACTGCCGCCGATGACGCGGCCCGCCTTGGCCATGACGCGCGCGGCGTGCTTGGTGGTGGGCGTGTGTCGGAAGAAACTCAAGATGCCGCCAGTGCGTTCGCGGCTCTCCGGCAGCTGCACCAGCGATAAGTCTAGTGTGCCGCCGCCGAAATCAAACACCAACACCAGCGAGCCGGGTTCGGTCACCGCATAGCCCAGCGCCGCTGCTGTCGATTCATCGACGACGCGGATCTTCTCGGCTGTCTCACCCACAATGTTGTTGAGCCAGTCCACATAGCCGCGAAACGACGCGACGGGCACCGTCATCACCAATTGATCGATCTCGTCATGATTCGGCAAGGTGTCGATCAAACTGCGCAGAAAGTGCTCGCCGGCGGCCCGATCGCTCCACAACTTCCCGTCAATGAGCCGTGGCTCCGGGGCGGGTGTTGCCACCACGCCGCGTTTGAAATTACGGAACAACCGATTAGTCTTCTGCAGATCGAGCTCTTGATCGCGCACGGCCTGCCCCAACGTGATTTGTCGGGCCGCGCCATCATGCACATAGACTAATGAGGGGACAATCGGCGGGACGCCTTCCAGGTTAAGGGTGCTGAGCCCGGGCAGGGAGACAACTTCAGCCGTGCGTTTTTCTTCATCCCAGCGCGCAATGACGCTGTTGGTGGTGCCAAAATCGATTGCCAGTTTGTGGCCCATAAGACTCCAGCGTTCAACAACAAGTGTGAGCACACAAAATTATAAAACAGAGTCTGGCAATATCCAAACGGCTCTCACGTCACCCCGCGATGGCCTGGCGGATCTTTCCGGCGGTTTCGGCGAAGCGTTCCTCTTGCAGCAGACTGAGGTCGCGCGGGCGCGGTAGATCGATCGGGACTGTGACGGCAATCCGCCCGGGCCGATCGGTCATCACCAGCACCCGATCGCTCAGGAAGACCGCCTCCTGAATGCTATGTGTGACCATCACCACGGTAGTCTTCTGGGTCGACCAGATGCGGGTCAACTCCAGCGCCATCCGTTCGCGCGTCAACGCGTCAAGTGATCCAAACGGTTCGTCGAGTAACAGGACGGCGGGGTTGTGGATGAGCGCCCGCGCGATAGCGACGCGCTGCTCCATGCCGCCCGATAAACCGCGTGGGTAGGCTTCTTCAAAGCCCGCCAATCCGACCAGCTCGATCAAGGCCTGAGCCCGGCGCCGGATTTCATCCGGCGGGAGATGCTCCATTTCCAAGGGCAGGCCGACGTTATCGCGTACGGTGCGCCAGGGCATAAGGTTGGCCTTCTGGAACACGATGCCAATCGAGGAACGAGGTGTGGTGACAACCTGCCCAGCGAGCCACACCCGTCCCTGCTGCGGCTGAATCAGCCCAGCCATGATGCGCAGCAGGGTCGATTTGCCGCTGCCCGACGGACCGACCAGGCAGACGAATTCACCGGGCTTGATTTCAAAGGAAATGTTGTCGAGCGCGTCGACCTGACCATGTTGATCGTCATACACGTGGGCCACACGCTCGACGCGCAAAGCGGATTGAGTCATAGCGAAAAAAGACCTCGGAGGTTTCTATCTGCTACAAAGCAGAGTGTGACTTCATCAAGAATTGATCACCACTTCCAGCTTGATTGTCGGGCGAAAACCTCCGAGGTCTATCCTCTGTTCTACTTCACTTCATCCACGAATTGATTGGTGAACAACTGCGCGTTGGGCAGCTTCTCTTGCAACAGGCCCATGTTGATGAGCACTTGCTGCGTCTGATCCCACATCGCCGGGTCGGTGCGCCCGAGCACCGGGGCTTGCCACAGTTTGAGCGTCTCCGCTAACACCTTCTGCTGAATTTCGTCCTGCTGCGGATCGCTGCCCAACCCCTCCACAAACTTCTTCGACGTGTTAAAGGCCAGTTCCGGATCGGCCAGGGCATCCTGCAGTCCGCGCAGCAGAGCGCGCACAAAGCCGCGCACCAACTGCGGATTCTCTTTGATCGTTTTCTCATTGGTAATGATGCCGTTAGCCACTAACGCCAGGTAATCGCTGACCGCAATCACGTTCACGTCCAGGCCCGCTGCGCGCAGCTGGATCGGTTCGTTGTTAATGTAGACCACGGCGGCATCCACCTTGCCCTGCTGCAAGGCAGCGGCCTGCGTGAACCCGATGTCCTGCACTTTCACATCCGCTTCCTTCAAGCCTGCGTAATCCAGCAAGCCCCGCCAGCCGATGTAACTGGCTCCGAAGAATCCCGGCAGCCCCACGGACTTCCCCGCC
>JAUQXC010000450.1 GCA_030834825.1 Thermoflexales bacterium | reverse complement strand
CCGCAGAACAACACGCTGACGGAGTTGTACGAGAAGGGTGATCCGGTTCCGATCGAGCACGTGGAGGAATTCAAACGACACTTTGCCTCGACGGTGAAACAGTATGCCGCAGTGACCTTCTCCGGTAGTCTGCCGCCCGGCGTGCCGCTTGATTTTTATCAGCAGTTGATCGAGATCGCCCACCAGGCCAACGTGCCCGCCATTTTGGATAGCAGTGGGGCAGCGCTGCACCTGGGCATTCAAGCCACCCCCACTCTCGTGAAACCGAATGAGAAAGAGTTTGCGGATCTGGCGGACAGGGCGCTCACCGAGCGGGATGACGTGGCACAGGCCGCGGCCGAATTCGTGATTCGTTATCAGACGCTGATCGTCATCTCGTTAGGCGCGGAAGGCGTCATCGCTGCAAATCCACAGGGCGGGTGGCATGTGCGTCCACCCCAATTGACGATTACGAGCGCGGTCGGATCAGGGGACAGTACCGTGGCAGGCCTCACCTATGGCCTGACGCACGGTTTCGCGTTTGAAGAAGCGCTCAAGTACGGTGTCGCTGCCGGAACGGCCAATGCGCTCACCGTGGGCGCCGGGGTGTTTACTTCCGCCGATTTCCAACGAGTATTGTCAGAGGTGATCGTCACGCGCTTGTGATCTACGTTACTCCTCCTCCCAAAAGCGCCATTGCCCAAACGCTTCACTAAAGGTATCATGGCTTTGTGCTCAAACTGATTCCGGCAGATGTAGGCGTGACCAACCCTCCCTCTTTCTCCGCGCGCCAGCGCGCTACCATCGGGTTTCTGACCGCCAATATCCATCTCGGCTCGGGCCGTGCCCTGTGGCCCGGGGTGACCGATGCTGCCGAGCAGCATGACTTGAATTACATCTGCTTTCCCGGCGGCGGGCTGCGGGTGTCTGAAGGCTACGAATCCCAACGCAACGTCATCTACGATCTAATCGATCCGCGGCGGCTGGACGGCCTGATCACCTGGTCATCCGCCATCGGCGGCGCATTGGCGCCCACGGAAGTCGCCGAGTTTCATCAACGGTATCAACCCCTGCCGATGATCAGCCTGGCGCAGATTGTAGCCGGCGTGCCCACCCTGGCCATCGATAGTTATACCGGCATGCGTGAGGCGGTGGTGCATTTGATCGAAGTGCACGGCCTGCGTCAGCTCGCGTTCATGCGCGGCCCCGCCAATCACTTTTTTGCGGAGGAGCGCTATCGCGCTTACACCGATGTGCTGGCCGAGTACGGCATTCCCTTGGTCCCGGAGTTGGTCACGCGGCCGATGAGTTGGGAAGCAGGCGCCGAGGCCGCGTCCGTGCTGCTGGACGAAGTCCAGCTGCGGCCCGGTCTCGACTTTGAAGCGGTGGTGGCGGTGAGCGATCTGATGGCGTTGAGCGCGATGCGTGTCTTTCAGGGGCGCGGCATTCAGATTCCACAGGATATTGCCTTTGTCGGTTTCAATGATTCATTGGAAGGGCGGCTCTTCACACCGCCGTTGACTTCGGTGGTGATGCCGTTCTACGAGCAGAGTGTGCGCGCGGTCGCCGAGCTGTCGGCGCGCCTGGCCGGGGCACACATTCCCGATCAGGTGATGCTGCCCTCCAAGTTGATCGTGCGCCAGTCGTGCGGTTGTCCCTCAGAAGCCGTGGGACGCGCCGCGTTAAATCAACCGTCGCCGCGTGGTGAAGATTTCGTACGGGCCGGTGCGACCCTGAAGACAGAGTTCATGGCGGGATTGGCCGCATCCGATTACGTCTCGCCCGTCCTGGCGCCGCGCGCCGAGAAACTCTTTGACGCCTTACAAGCCGATCTACTTGCCGGGCCACAGCAGCGGTTCCTGTCGGAATTGGCCGCGGTGCTGGAAGAAGCGGCGCGACATGGCACGGATGTGTCGGACTGGCATGATACGGTGTCACTCTTGCGTTGTTGTGTGCTGCCCGGCTTGAATGCTGAACAGCGCGCTCAAGCGGAAGATCTTTTTGGGCAGGCGCGGGTGCTGATCGGCGAAGCGGCACAACGCACACAAGCTTATCGCCAACTGCAAGCCGAACGTCAGTCTGATATGTTGCGTGAGATCGGACAGGCGCTGATCACGGCTTTCAATGTCGAGAAGCTGGCGGACGTATTGGCTGAGCGCTTGCCCGCATTGGGCATTGCCAGCTGCTATGTGGCGCTCTACGAAAATCCCGCCTTGTCGTTGGAGCACGCCCGTCTGGTGTTGGCCTACACCGAGCGAGGGCGTGTTCCCCTGGATTCCGGGGGACGTTCGTTCGTTTCGCGCGAGCTCGCACCGGCGGACGTCTTGCCGGCCGATCGGCGGTACAGCTTCATGCTGGAGCCGTTGTATTTCCGCGAAGAGCAGATCGGCTTTGCGTTGTTCGAGATCGGGCCGCGTGACAGCACCATCTACGAAGTGCTGCGCGGGCACATCAGCAGTGCATTGAAGGGTGCGCTGCTCTTTCAAGAAGCGCTGCAAGCTCGCCTTGTCGCCGAGAAAGCCGATCAGGTTAAGACGCGCCTGTTGACCAACGTCAGCCACGAACTACGCACGCCGTTGAACATCATTCTGGGCTACACCCGCAACGCGCTGTTGGCCTCGCAACCCGATGGCCTCCTGTTGCCCGCCGCAGTGTTGAACGATCTACGCCACATTCAAAGCAGCGCCGAGCATCAATTGCGGGTCATCAACGATCTGCTCGATTTGTCGCGCGCCGAGATCGACGAGCTCGATCTGTATCTTGAACTAATCGATCCGCGCCCGCTGTTGGAAGATGCGTTTCACAGCCTGGCGGACGTGGCGGATCCGGCGCGCGGTGTGACCTGGCAGCTCCAACTGCCCGATCGGTTGCCTTGGCTCAACGCCGACGCCGTTCGTCTGCGGCAGATGCTGCTCAATCTGTTGAGCAATGCGCGCAAGTTCACAGAGCAAGGTTCCATTACCCTGCGCGCGGATGTCGTGCCGCCTTATCTCCATCTCCACGTAGCAGATACCGGCATCGGCATCCCGCCCGATCAGCTGGATCACATCTTTGAGCCGTTTATCACCGCCGAACATGATCGGCAGGTAGGTGTCCCACCCCAGGTGGGCGTCCCATCTGTGATGGGCGGCATCGGCCTGGGGCTGTCCATCACGCGCCATCTGGTCATTTTGCACGGCGGATCGATTAGCGTCGATAGCGAGCCGGGGCAGGGCAGCACTTTCCATATTTATTTGCCGCTGCCGCGCGTGAGCGATCAACCGGCCCAAGCCGCAGTGCCGGTGCAGCCCGTGCTGTTATTGCTTTCGACCGCCGTCCAGCCTGCGCATGAAATCGTGGAGTTTGCACGGCAGCAGGACCTGGCGATTTTGCGCTTGCGGACGGGCGATGATCTGGAGTCTGTGTTGTCGGCCTGCCAGCCGATCGCGTTGGCCTGGGATCTCGTTGATGCCGGCCCCAGCGATTGGAGCATGGTGCGGCGGCTGCGCAATCACCCGCGCCTGTCACGAACGCCGTTCATGCTGTACGGGCAGGCCTCGCCTGATGAAACCGGCGAGGCCGCGCTCGCAATCGGGTTGACAAGTTTCGTGGGCAAACCGGCGGACCGTCAGGCGCTGCTCGACGCCATTCACATTTCCTTCCCGATCGAAGCATCCGGTTCGATTTTGATCGTCGACGACGATTTACAGGTTTGTGCCGCTTATCAAGTCTTGGTCGCACAAACATTCCCGCGCTATGTCGTGCAGGTGGCGCACGATGGCGCAGCGGCTATGGAGATCATGGCCGTAGAAATCCCCGCCTTGGTCATTCTTGATCTGGTCATGCCGGGGATGGGCGGAGCCGAGGTGCTCGATCGGATGCGGGCCGATCCGCG
Source organism: Thermoflexales bacterium (assembly GCA_030834825.1). GTDB lineage: Bacteria > Chloroflexota > Anaerolineae > Fen-1058 > Fen-1058 > Fen-1058. Next base: position 9,617 of record JAUQXC010000450.1, on the reverse strand, counting down.
CTTGCGCCAGGTGCCGGTGGTGATCCTCAGCAGCAAGTTGCTGAACCTGGATGATGTAAAGCGTATCGAACAACACGCGCGGGTGACGTTGCATAGCAAGGGCGTGTTATCTGATGAAGAAACGGCCACGGCGTTGAACCGGGCCTTGTTCGGCGGGGAGGCCCTGCCGCCACATACCAGCGCACTCGTCAAGCGGGCCTTAGCGTATTTGCAGCAGCACTACGCACGTCCGTTGGCGCGCTGGGAAATTGCGGAAGCGGTGGGTGTGAGCGAAGACTATCTCTCGCGTGTGTTCAGCCGCGAGTTGGGCCTGACGCCCTGGGATTATTTGAATCGCTATCGGATTCAACGTGCCAAGGAGTTGCTGCACCGCACCAACGACAGCATTCGCGCCATTGCGCATCAAGTGGGTTTCAAGGATCAAGCCTACTTCAGTCGCGTCTTTCGCAAGCAGACGGGCACCTCGCCGAATGAATTTCGAGGGACGACCGAAACCCAGGCTTGATGGATGTTTCGTCTATTCCGGAGGTCGATATCCTCATGCTAAGTGCTAAGAAATTATACTGGCTCGAATATTGCAATGCCGGGCCTTTGTATCTTAATAAGGCGTTTGCGGCTGTTGGATTTCAAACGGAAGTGAATGACTGGGGACCACAGGTCCCTAGAGGGTTGCGTGATCGCTGCCTACCCGATCTGGAAAAGTTTCAGCCTGACATTATTGCATTGTGGGTAGGACTTGGTGGCAATGCTCTGAAGGCCTTAAAAAATGTACCGCCGGAATGGATGGAAGTGCATGGCCTGATCCGCCAAAACCCTCAATTGAAGCATTGCAAAATCATGACTTTCATGCGAGAAAGCGCAGCAAGTCAAGTGCGAGAAGATGAATGGAAAAGGACGTGTGACCTTTACCTCGTCCAGCCGTTTCGCTGGATCGAACATGCGAAATTAGCCAAACGGTGGGTGGGTGAAGAGCCGAGCGACGTGGCAGGCGTGAACTATTATTTGTCTGAGAATGGCACGTGGAACATTGCTCGCTTAGACGCCAAACACCCGTCAACACAATTGCCTGATGCTGCCGGTCAGTTTGACCGTGTGCCCATGACACGCTTACTGACCGCTTATGAGGTGGATGGGCCGCGTTGGATTCGTGGTGGCATTCTACCCAAGCGAGCCACGTACATTGTCTATGTCGTCAAGGATTTGCCAAGTTGGACAGTAGGCCTTGATCCATCCGAACGGGAATGGCTCAAAGCCTTATCCCGTCAGGCTCCACCCGACAGCCAACTGCTCCTTGGTGCCAATGACCAAATTCTGCGGACAGACCGAGACTCGATCAATCGCGTCATTGAACAGGCGCAACACTCAGGCGGGTGGCAGATCTTCATTAGCGAGCATATGTGGTTTGAGAATGTTGGAATTGCAGATTTTGAAAAAGCGGTGTACGAATCAAGCCAAGATTCGCCTCGGGTCTGGACTTCCATTGCCATGTAGACACATGCGCAATTAGCAGAACGGTCTAGGTAGAAATTTGATCGTTGCAATCTCAGGCACGAGGAATCTGTAATTATAGATCTTCGGCTCTACCGACTTGAGCGGGATGATGGTTGATGGCTCCCGCTCGACACCTGCACCGCGCTGTCCGCGCAGCGTGCAGTACCGGTGTTGCCAAATCCAGCGGCTTGGGCGGCGGGTTTGATAATCTACCCCGAGCTCCTCCCGTTAAACCCAGAAGAGCCAGATCTTCGAAACTTTAACGGCACGATCGTTTGTTGCTCGGAAAAACAAATAGCCAAGAACCCGAAGGAATCCTCCCCTCCACGCTCCTGTGGATGTCTTTACACTGAGCTTCAGGCAACCGCTCGGCTTTAGAAACGCGCCGCCGCTCCGCCCCACATGACGGTATTTTCCTCAGGCAGTCCGCCAAAGTCCATCTCCTTACCGCTACAATGAGCTTGCTTAGTCAGACGTGGCGCAAAGTCGAAGTTTTTGAGAAGATGTGGGTGGCGGCCGACCTGACCGCCATCATCCCCACATGAGGTCATTCAACCAATGGAAACCATCGGCAATACTTTCCCCCCCATCAGCACCGGCAAGGTTGTGCCACTGGCACCTTTGACCTGGCGTGAGCGGGTGCGTGGTCTGCGCCGCGCCATCTGGAAGCACCGCGCTATCTACTTGTTGATGGCGCTGCCGTTGCTGTACTTCCTCGTGTTCAAATACTGGCCCCTGTGGAATACGCAGATTGCGTTCAAGGACTTCAAGCCCACGCTGGGAGTTGAGGCCAGTCCACTCATCGGCTTCAAGCACTTCGCGACATTCTTTAAGTCGTACTACTTCGGCCAGCTGTTGGGCAACACCTTGATTTTCAGCGTGGCCAAGTTGATTCTGGGCATGCCGTTGGCCGTTATTCTGGCGCTGGCGATCTATGAAAGTAGCTTCCGCTTCCTGCGCAAGGTCACGCAGACCATGGCGTATCTGCCGCACTTTTTGTCTTGGGTGATCATCTATGGGGTGCTGCTGGCGTTGTTGTCGCCGGGCAGTGGCATGATCAATGAGATGATCAAAGCCGGTGGCGGCCAACCGATCGCCTTTCTCACCTCACCGAACTGGTTCCGGACGGTCGTCATCGGATCGGATATTTGGAAAGAAACCGGCTGGAGCACCATCATTTACCTGGCCGCGCTACTGTCGATCGATCCCTTGTTATTTGAAGCGGCAGCCGTGGATGGCGCGTCGCGCCTGCAGCGGATCCGGCACATCTCACTGCCGGGTATTGCCAGCGTCATCGTCGTGGTCACACTGCTGCGGCTGGGCAACATTTTGGACGCCGGCTTTGGCCAGATCTTTGTGCTGTACTCGCTGCCCGTGTATAGCGTCGGGGATATCATCGACACCTGGGTCTATCGGCAGGGCATTCTGGAATTTCAGTTTAGCCTGGCGACGGCCGTCGGCTTATTCAAAGGTCTGATCGGTTTGACGTTGATCTTCTTCTCTAACAAGATCGCCAAGCGGCTAACCGGTTCGGGGATCTACTAGAGGGGAGCATCGCATGCTACGCTTTAAATCCTGGGATGAATTCGGCTTCCAAATTCTAGTCAATGGCTTTCTCTTGACAGTGCTGCTGCTGGTTGTGATTCCGTTGTGGCGCGTGATCATGATGTCGGTCACGCCCATCGGCCATATCGACAACGGCTCGTTCGGGATGTGGATTGCGCCCAATCAATGGTCCTTTGAGGCCTTTCAGCAGCTGCTGACGCATCCCAACTTTTTGCGTTCGCTGGGTAACAGTGTGTTTATCGCGGCCGTGGGCACGAGTATCAACTTGCTGCTGACGGTTCCGCTGGCTTACGCCCTGTCCATTCCGACGTTGCCGGGCCGCAAACTGTTCATCGGCTTCATTCTGTTCACGTTTCTGTTCAATCCGGGCCTGGTGCCGGTCTATCTGGTTGTGACCAAGCTGGGCCTGCGCGACAGTTTTGCGGCGGTGATCCTGCCGACCGCCATCAGTGTCTACAACACGCTGGTCATGAAGAGCTTCTTTGAAGGGCTGCCGGAGGATTTGAAGGAGGCCGCGCGCATCGACGGTGCGAGCGAACTGCAAGTGCTGGCCAAAGTTATCCTGCCGCTATCCCGCCCCATCATTTTGACCATCGGCATGTTCTATGCCGTTTCACACTGGAACGAATTCTTCGCGCCGATTCTTTACCTGGACAATGCCCAGCTGATGCCGCTGCCGGTGCTGCTGCGGAACATCCTCATGTCGGCGGGTGTCAACGAATATCTGGAATATGACGCCTTCAGCTCGGCGCCGATTGAGGCCATTAAGGCGGCGGGCGTGTTGCTGACCATGCTGCCGATGGTGGCCCTGTATCCGTGGATTCAGCGCTACTTCACCAAGGGCACGCTCAGCGGCGCCGTCAAACAATAAGGTCGATCTTTTTTGCTACAACCACACATACCAGGAGGTGTCGTGCGACAGACAGACTTGTCAGCGTGTAAATTTCAATCGATTGTGTCTCCGATCCAACAACCTTTTCAGGAGGAGTTAGATGAATAAGCAGCTGTATAAACTCACGTTGTGCGTCGTGCTGTTGTCTTTGTTCCTGGCGGCCTGCCAGCCGGCCGCGGCCCCCACGCCGACCGCCGCCGCCACCCAGGAAGTCGTGGCGCCCACGCCGGAACCGGCGAAGCCGACGGAGCCGCCCGCTGCCCCGCCGCCGACTGAACCACCGGCCAAAGCCGAACCCGTCGATCTGGAAATCTGGGTTGGGGCTTCCGTCAGCGAAGCCGGACAACCGCCCGATGATTGGGCCGTGTACCAAATCGCCAAGGACAAGCTGGGTATCAACTTGAAGATCGTGCTGCTGCCCACCGCGCAGACGGATGCCGACGCCAAGATCAACGCCGCGGCCGCGGCTAACGATCTCCCCGATCTGTTCCAGGTCAACCGTGAGCCGTGGTATCGCCTGGTGCAGAATGACCTGATTGCGACCGTGGATGATCTGCTGCCGTTGATGCCGGATCGCACCAAGATTTTGTATTCCAATGACATCTCCAACAAACTCGTCACGATCGATGGCAAGCTGTACGGGCTGCCGCAGCCCGGTGCCTTGCCGCGCACCGATGCGTTGGTGATCCGTCAGGATTGGCTGACTAAGCTGAGCCTGGAAATGCCTAAGACCCTGGAAGACTTCACGACGGTGGCCAAAGCCTTCACCGAAAATGATCCGGACGGCAATGGCAAGCAAGACACCTACGGCTTTTGCGGTTACATCGAGTCGGAAGGCGTGGGTCTGCTGCCCGGACTGGGCAAGCGCTTTGAATGGGTCTTTGGCGCGTTCGGCCTGAATGGCGCGTGGAATCTGACCAGTGCTGAGAACTTCCAGTTGAATGTGCGCGATCCCAATTACCTCAAGGCTCTGGAATATATCAAGTCGCTGATGGATGCGGGCGTTGTTGATCCCGATTGGCCGACGCTGAAGAAGGACGAATTCCGTGCTCGCTGGAAGCAGGGCAAGTGCGGCATTATGAATGAACACTTTGCGGCACTGGCGAACAAATCCAACTACGCCGACTTCGACAAGAACTTCCCCGACGGGGAATGGGTGGTGATGTCGCCACCCACCGGCCCGGAGGGTAAGAGTTCCATGGGGGCCGACCTGACCAACGTGCGTATCTTTGCCGTGTCGAAGCAGGCGAAAGACGCCGGCAAGGGCGAAGCCATCGCGCGCCTGCTGGAATGGATGGAGGGCGAAGAGGGTTACTATCTGATCGGCTTTGGCACGGAAGGCGTGAACTATAAGAAGGATGAAAATGGTTTCGTCACCACCAAAGACATTGATCCCGAGAAAGCCTACACGCACAAGTCGCAACAGCCGTTGACCCAGCTGCGCAACATGGTCTTCAACAACAACGAGATCGAGATGAAGGCCCGCTACGTCGCCTACAAGACGGCGAACGGTCGCGAGATGGATCCGTTGAAGTATCTGGAGCAGTATCGCGCGCAGCCGTGGACGGAAGCCACCGGCTGGTCGATTATCAACCCGCCGCCGGGCGGCGCCGACTTCACGCGCTTCTACAGCGAGAACCTGGTGCAGTTCGTCTTGGGCCAGCAACCGCTGAACGAGCAGACGTGGGCCGACTTCCTGGCCGGTCTGGACGGCATGGGCGCTAAGGATTATGAAGCCGAGGCGAAAGCGACATTGCAAATCAGCGGTTTCTTGAAGTAAACCCTGAACGAACCAAAAGCAACAGATATCGGGCGGCCTCTCAGCCGCCCGATACTCTGAGAGGTAGAAACCGGGTTTCTCTGGTCAGTGGGAGATGTTTAATGGCCTGTTGACCGCCAGTCGGGATTTTCTACCGGGCTGGAGCAGCCACTAACTTTTTCGAGGATACCATGCAGACCGATCTTTCCACTTCACGCACGACGGTCGTCGATCAGACCTGGTCGGTGCGCATGGCGAATTCAGCCATGACACGCTATACCGCCGATCAAGCCAAATGGCATTACGAGCATGGCTTGCTGCTCCAGGCGATCGAGCAGGTGTGGCGCGTGACCGGCGCGGTGAAGTACCGGCACTTTATCCAGGAGACGATCGATCTCTTTGTCGACGCCCAGGGCAACATCCAGACGTATCAACTCGAGGAGTATAACCTCGATCAAATCAATCCCGGCAAGGTCTTGTTCCCACTCTGGTACTCCACCGGCGATCGGCGCTATGCGACGGCGCTGCAGCTGCTGCGGAGACAATTGGCCGGCCAGCCGCGCGCACCGTCAGGCGGCTTCTGGCACAAACAGATTTATCCCGATCAGATGTGGCTCGACGGCATCTACATGGCCTCGCCTTTTTACGCCGAATATGCGTCGGCCTTTGACGAGCCGGCGGGCTTCGACGACGTGGTCCATCAAATCACCCTGTTGGCAGAACACGCGCGTGATGCGCAGACAGGGTTGTTGTATCACGCCTGGGATGAGCGCAAGCAGCAGCGGTGGGCCAATCCCGTCACCGGCTGCTCGCCGCATTTCTGGGGGCGCGCGTTGGGCTGGTATGCCATGGCGCTGGTCGACGTGCTGGATCATCTGCCGTGTGAGCATGCGGCCCGAGCTTCAGTCATTGCCCGCTTGAATGGTGTGGTCGAGGCTGTGGCGAAAGTTCAGGATCGAGCTACCGGGCTGTGGTACCAGGTGCTCGATCAAGGAGCGCGCGCCGGCAATTATCTGGAAGCATCGGCCTCGTGCATGTTCGTGTATGCGATTGCGAAAGCCGTGCGGAAAGCCTACGTGCCGATCGGGCAGTTGGCGATCGCGCAGCGCGGTTATCAAGGGATCCTTTCGCGGTTGGTGTCGATCGACGATCGGGGCGGGGTGAATCTCACCGGCGTCTGCAGCGTGGCCGGGCTGGGGGGCAATCCCTATCGCGATGGATCGTTTGAGTATTACATCAAAGAGCCGGTGATGACCAATGATTTGAAAGGCGTCGGGCCTTTCATCCTGGCGGCCATTGAGCTGGAAGACGTGCAGAGGAGCCAGCAGCTCGCATGAGCGCGCTACAGGGCGGGGTCTTCAACGTGCGCGCTTATGGCGCGCTGGGCGACGGTCAGACACTCGACACCGCCGCCATTCAAGCTGCGATCGATGCCTGTTACCAGCAGGGCGGTGGCACGGTTACCGTCTCGGCCGGCAACTTTGTCACCGGTTCGATCGCCCTGCGCGATAACATCACGCTGAACCTGGAAGCGGGCGCCGTGCTGTTGGGCAGCGAGGACCTGAACGATTACCCCATCCTCAACGGACGTTGGGAGGGCGCTGAGCAGCCGACGTATGCGTCGTTGATCACCGGCACGCAGCTGCAGAACATCGCCGTCGTCGGGCGCGGCACCATCGACGGGCGCGGGGCACAGTGGTGGCGGCGCTTCACGGATAAGACGCTGGAGTATGCGCGCCCACGATTGATCGCTTTTACCAACTGCACGAATGTGCTCATCGAGGGCATCACGGCGATCAATTCGCCCAGCTGGACGATCAACCCGGTGCGGTGCGAAAACGTCACCATTCATCGGGTGTCCATCATCAATCCGGCGGATTCCCCCAACACCGACGGCATCAATCCCGATTCGTGCCGCATGGTGCGCGTCTCCAATTGCTACGTCAGCGTCGGCGATGATTGCATCACGATTAAGGCCGGCGTCGAAACGGAAGATCGTGACAAACGTGCGCCCTGTGAAAACGTGACGATCACCAACTGCACCATGGCGCACGGGCATGGCGGCGTCGTGATTGGCAGCGAGATGAGCGGCGGCGTGCGCAACGTCGTGATCTCCAACTGCGTCTTCATCGGCACCGATCGCGGCCTGCGCTTCAAGTCGCGGCGTGGGCGCGGCGGCGTGGTGGAAGACATCCGCATCAGTAACATCGTCATGACTGATGTGTTGTGCCCGTTGACGATGAACCTTTACTACGCTTGTGGCGCGTGGGGTGACACGCAGGTGTCGGATAAACAAGCGCAGCCGGTGACGGAGCGCACGCCGCAGTTCCGCCGCATCCATTTAAGTCACATCACGGCGCGCGAGGTGAAATATGCCGCCGCGTTTTTGTACGGCCTGGCCGAAATGCCGGTGGAAGACATCACGTTGAGCGACATTTCGATCTCGCTCGCCGCCGAGGCCGAAGCCGGTTATCCGGAGATGGCCGACGATATGGATTTGATGCAGCGGGCCGGTTTCTTCGTGCGCAATGCGCGTGGCCTGTCCTTGCATCACGTCGAAGTCAACGGGCAGTCAGGCGCGGCCTTTCGCTTGATCGATTCGTCCGAGGTGGAACTCAACGGCTGCGCGACGCGCACGCCGGATCCCAATCACCCGATTGTTCGACTTGACAACGTCGACCATGCTTTTGTGCACGGCTGCCGCGCCAACTCTGACACGCGGGTTTTCCTGCACGTGGACGGCGCGCGATCGCGCGATATCGCGCTGCGCGGCAATCATCTCTTGTGCGAACAACCGATCGCCATCGGGGCAGACGCTCGAGCGGAAGCCGTGTGGTCCGATGAAGTGGTACCGGGCCGGCCTTGAGTGAAATGCAGTCGAGCGGTGAGCCGTTTGGCTTGCAAGCTCATCTGGATGAGTTGTATGCAGCGCAACCCGGACGGTTGGCTTTTCGCGCTGAGACCTTAACAGATTTTGAACGGTGGCAGCCGGCGTTGCGGTGGGCTGTCCGGCGGTTGTTGGGTCTCGACGCGAGAACACCTCCAGCGATCATGGCCGCTCAACTGGACGCGATCGATCGGGGCAAGTATGTCGAAGAGAGATATCGCCTGGCGGTTGGCGAGGGCGTTCATACCCCGCTGTATCTGCTGGTGCCCAAAGGTCCACCGCCCTTTAAGCCGATTCTCGTCTTTCACGGCCACGATCCCAGCGTGCAAGCGATTCTGGGTAACTATCCCAATCTTGAAACAGCGCGCGAGCAGCTGGCGCTGGATAACAACTATGCGCAGGCTTTGGCTGAAGCCGGCTATCTGGTCGGCGCGATCGAACAACGAGGTTTAGGCGAGCGTCTCACGCAGCAAACAGGCGATGGTCCTTTTCCGCGCTCGTGCCGGCACTTGGCGTTTGAGTACCTGCTGCACGGGCGCACGCTTCTGGGCGAGCGGTGTTGGGACGGGTTGTGTGCGCTGGAGTATCTGCGCAGTCGTGCGGACGTGCGATCGGATGTGTTGGGTTGTACGGGTCATTCGGGTGGAGGTTGCACGGCGTTGTGGCTGGCCGCGATCGAGCCACGCATCACGACGACAGTTGTCGCAGGTTACTTCTGCTCGTTCAAGGCGTCGATTCTGGCGAGGCCGCATTGCGAATGCAACTATGTGCCGGGCGTGTTGGAACTGATCGAAATGGGCGACCTAGCCGCGTCGCTTGCGCCACGTCCCTTGCGCGTGATTCACGGCCGGCATGATCCGATCTTTCCGTGCAGCGCAACCGTGGCTCAATTTGAAATCGTTAAACGCGCTTATCAGTTACACGAAAGAAGTGCGGCCTGTTCATTAGCCATTCACGCTGGCGGCCACGCTTACCAGCAGCCGCTGAGTCAGGCCTGGTTTGCACAGTGGTTGTAGGGCAGG
>JAUQXC010000034.1 GCA_030834825.1 Thermoflexales bacterium | reverse complement strand
GATTATCATTGGACAGAGTGGGAGAGAATGCGACTAACGCAAGAGCAGCATTTGCTTGGGCCAGCCCCGGTGTTAGCGCCAGCGAGTCAACTATATGTTCAGCTGCGCCACGCCGTGCCCAGTCCGGTATGCCAGCGGGTAAATTGTCTCCGTTAAGGCACTCGTACAAATACATCAAAGTAGAGAAGCCCCCCTCTTTTGCGCACTGTCTGATGAATTCGTACTCGGCGTTTAACCGCGTTGTCTTGACTAGGCCGGCCAGAAAGGATTGTTTAGTGATCATGGGCGTGTCGATTGTAGACATGGTGGAAAAGTATCTGACAGATGTGATGATAACATATCTTTTTCTCGCGCATCCCCCATAACCCAAAACTCGCCTCCAATTGAGAGGCGAGTTTCATTTAGACTTGAATCAATTTGGACTTGAATCAATAGGCGATGACAAACTCGCCCGTGCGGCCCAGCTTCACTTGATCGGGGCCGAAGCCTTCGGGCAGCAGTTTGGCCGCTTGCACCGCGCGCTGGAAGGCGTCGCTATCTTCCAGCCCCAGCGCTTTCAGCACCGGATTATGGATAAACGTTTTGTGCTTTTCGGCATTGTGGATTTCGGTGCGGGCGACGGCGCGAATGAAGTTGCGCGCATTCGGAATGAGTCGCAGCGACGGCATCTGAAAGCCTTGAAAAACCTGCTGGATCGTATCCAGTGTTTTCTCCGGCAGGTATTTGAGGTGCGTCAAGACGACCTGCAGGAAGATGCCGTGGTGCGCGATCTCGTCCACGCCGACGACGCGAAAGGCTTCCGACGCGCCCACTTCGTAACCGCGCGTGCGTTCTTCTTTGGTCGGTGCGGGCGGCAGGCCGTATTCCGATCGGATGCGGGCGCGCGTTTCCTGATAGTTATAGAACGTGGCCCGTTCCTGGACCATCGCATACACCGTCACGCCCAAGGGACTATCCGCCCCGGCGTGATTCTTGATCGTCCAGCGATGCTCCTGAACTTTGTCGCAATATTCCTTCAACTGTTCCTCGGTGCGCGCGCCGGAGTGCAGCAGTGTTTTCTCCCAGGCCACGCCGTGTTTTAGTTCGTCGGACCCCCACTGCAACTGCAGATGGCGCCGCATGCGGCTGTTGCGAAACATCTCCAGCCCTTCTTCCACATAATCGCCCACGTATTCCTCGATGCCCAGGAACCCTTCGATCAGGTTGATGGTTTCTTGCGTCAGACGCTGCCCGAACTTCTTCATCTCTTCGATCGGCAAATCGTGCCACGGCGACCAGCGCCGTGTCTTCATGGCTTTGCCAAAATAGTCGATGAAGTGCTGCAAGCATTCCTTGTCGATGGCGAGCTGGCGGGCGGCCTGCGTCCACGGCCCTTTGATGATCTCTGGGATCGCAAATGATCCGCGCGGGGCGGCTGGTTCAGTAGTCATGTTCACTCCCTGTGTTGTGAATGGTGAGGTTGTTGCAGTCCACCCGATGGCTGGTCGGGCGGTGGTTGTTGAGATGATTATAACATACGGGATTGCCCGGACGAGGAAAATTCAATTTTGCGTTAGAATCAAGCCTGAACGTTGCTTTGCTTAACCGGCAGTTTAACTGCGGGCAAACGGGCAGCGTCGAGCCTGAGTGCCGTGATACAAGGAGTCCCACATGAACGAATCGGAACGTACGTGGCAGATCTTGCTGGTGGACGATGAAGAAGCCATCACGGCTAACCTCGCGCCGTTTCTGGAGCGGGCCGGCTTCAGGGTCGAAATCGCCTCCGATGGGGCGCAGGCACTCGATCGGGTGCAGCAGGCATCGCCTGATCTGATTGTCATGGACGTATTGATGCCCCATCTCGACGGGCGTGAAGCGCTGCGCCAGCTGCGCCGATCGAACAACTGGCTGCCCGTGATCTTGCTGACACAGGTGGGCGAATCGATCGAACGGGCCATGGCGTTGGAAGAAGGCGCCGACGATTACCTCAACAAGCCGTTCGATCCGTATGAACTCATCGCGCGTATGCGCGCGGTGCTGCGGCGGGCGCGGCCCGGACGTCCACCGCTGACCACGGCCTCACGCTTGATCTGCGGTGAAGTGAGTTTCGATCGACGCACGCATCGCGTGTATCTGGCGGCGCAGGAAATCACGTTGACGCCTAAAGCGGTGGCGCTGCTCGAATATTTGCTGACCCATCCCGATGAGTTGTTGACGCGTGAGCGGCTGTTGGAGGCCGTGTGGGGCTGGGATTATCCGGCGGGCACGCGCACCGTGGACACGCGCATCGCCGAACTACGCCGCGCGTTGAGCGACGATGTGAACGATCCCCGTTACATTGAAACGGCACCGGGTGAGGGTTATCGCTTTGTGGGCAAGGTGGAGGGCGCATGAAATCGCGCTGGCGCATGAAACACCACGGGCTGATCGTGCTGCTGCCGATCGGGATCGGCATGGGGCTTTCGCTGATTTTGAACAGCGGCCTGTTTCCCACCCCGATCGTCTATCTGCGCGCCGACGTGGGAGCGCTGCTGGTGTTGATCGGGATCCTCTTATCGATCGGGCTGGCCGCGTGGTCAAGCGCGTGGTCGCGCGCCAGGAA
>JAUQXC010000449.1 GCA_030834825.1 Thermoflexales bacterium | reverse complement strand
CCGCGCACCGTCAAGCAAATGTGCTTCGCGTCAGACTCCAACAGGCCCTGCTCGATCAAACGCGCCAGCGTCGCGCCATAGACTTCATCCAACTCGACTCCAAATCGATCCCGAAAGCGCGCTCGTGCCACACCTTCCTCGATCAAACGCAGGCCCAGCATGAGCGTCTCGCCCATCTCCAACGCCCGATCGATCTGCTCAACCTCAACGACTGCTTCCCCGCCTTGCCGAATGCGCTCGATATATTCACGTGGATGCAGCACATTCGAGTAACGCCTACCCGCAAACGACGAATGCGCTCCACAGCCAAATCCGAAGTAAGGCGCATTGCGCCAATACACGAGGTTGTGCGTTGAGCGTAGATCGTGCGACCGCGCTTGCTCATCGAATGAATTCGATGCTTGAGACGGCAAACCTGCTAAAGCAGGTTCAGCGCATCTTGCCCAGTTGGAAATCTCGTAGTGCTCAAACCCTGCCTGCTCCAACATTTCTTGTGCCAATTCGTACATCGTGGCGACGACGTCCTCCTCCGGTTCGGGCACACGCCCGGCTTGCACCCAGCGCAGCATAGCCGTGCGCGGTTCGATCTGCAAGCTGTACGCCGAGATATGATCGGGCCGCAGGGCAATCACACGTTCCAGCGTCGTGCGCCAGTTCGCAAGCGGTTGATTGGGTAGCCCGTAGATCAGATCGACGTTGACGTTGTCGAAGCCGGCTTGTCGGGCGGATTCGTACGTCGTGACGGCATCCTGAAACGAATGTCCCCGTCGCAGCAGCTGCAGTTCATCTTCATGGCTGGATTGCACGCCGAGGCTCAGGCGGTTGACGCCCAACGATCGCAGCTGCCCAAAATACTGAGCGCTGACGACTGCCTCCTGACGACTGACTGTAGTCGGTGATCGAACGTTCGCCGTCGGGTTTACTTCCAGAGTTACTTCCACATCAGCGGCAACATCGCAAAACGTCCGTACCGCGCTCAACAGCGAGCTGATCAACTCGATGGGTAACAGGGAAGGCGTCCCGCCGCCCAGGTAGATCGATGGCACACGTACGCGTCCTACGCGCGCTGCCGTTACCGCGATCTCTTCCGCAATCGCTTCGATGTATGGCGCATACAGCGACTTCAGTCCAGCGTAGATATTGAAATCGCAATACGAGCAGCGATGATGGCAAAAAGGGATATGAATGTAGACGGCAACCTGGTTGCTGGCCGCTGGCTGCTGGTTGCTGGTTGCGCGTAGCGTTTTTTCTTTTTCAGTTACACTTGACGAAGTGGTGGTCATAGCATACTGCCTATGCGAACAATCTGATTGAACTTGGCAGCGAGTATAAGCGCCGCCTCCCAATGGGTCAAGCACTTGAGTGCCATCTCCGCTTGCCAGGTTGCCCTTTTTAATGAAAGGCTTGCCTGCTGGATTGGTCGGGATATAATGAAGTGCAATACGCGAGGCGGAGATGGGCTTTACCTTACACATTCAATTATTGGGTGAATTGAGCCTCAACTATGGCGCTGTTCCCCTGACGACCATCAGTACCCCTCGGCTTCAGTCGCTGCTGACCTATCTCTTGCTTCATCGCCAGGCCCCGCAATCACGTCAACACCTGGCCTTTCTCCTCTGGCCCGATTTGCGCGAAGCACGCGCGCGCGCCAATCTGCGCAAGCAGCTATACCAGTTGCAGCGCGCCCTGCCTGAGGCTGAGCGTTTCTTGATCGCCGATGCTCAAACGCTCCAGTGGCGGCTGGATAGCGCCTTCTCCCTGGACGTCGCCGAATTCGAGCAGGCGGCCAGCCAGACGCACTCTGTGGCAGATTTACAGCGCGCCGTCAATTTGTATGGCGGTGACTTGCTGCCCGGGTGTTACGATGAATGGATCGTGCCGGAGCGCGAGCACCTCAAGCAGATCTTGATTGAGACGTTGGAACGGTTGCTGCAATTCGCTGCGGATGAAGGCGATTATCAGGCTGCGATCAAACATGCCCATCGTCTATTGCAGATTGATCCGTTACACGAAGAGATTCATCGGCGCCTCATCCAGCTGCACAGCCTGAATCACGATCGCGCCGCCGCCTTGCGCGCTTATCATGCGTGCGCGTCCATTCTACAGCGTGAGTTAGGCGTTGAACCCGGATCGGCCACACGCGAAACATACGAGCGTCTGCTGGATCTTGACGCGACGGCCATTGTGCCGCTCGAAGCGAGCTTCCCGCTGGTGGGGCGTGAGCGTGAATGGAGCCAGCTGCAAGCTGCCTGGCGGATCACTTGCCAGGGATATCCGCAGCTGGTGATCTTGATGGGTGAGACCGGCACGGGTAAAACGCGGTTAGCCGATGAACTATTCAGGCGGCTTAACCGTCAGGGCATTAGCACCGCCGTGGCACATTGTTATGCCGCCGAGGGGACGTTAGCTTATGCACCTGTCACAGCCTGGTTGCGGGCGCGGCCCGTGTCCAAGCTGGAAGTGGTCTGGTTGTCCGAAGTCGCGCGTTTGCTGCCCGAAATTTTGACACAGCATCCTGAGCTGCCTGCGCCCGGTCCCCTGAATGAAGCCTGGCAAAGACAGCGGTTGCACGAGGCCCTGGCGCGCGCCCTGCTGGGCAACGGCGAACCACTCTTGCTCTGGATTGAAGACTTGCAATGGTGTGATCGCGATACGTTGGAGTGGCTGCACTACCTCTTGCGCTTTGACAGCCAGGCACGGCTGTTGATGTTAAGCACGTTGCGCCCGGAAGAAGTGATGAACGACCAGCCCGTGACCGCACTGCTTTCGGCACTGCGTCATGAACGAAAGTTGATCGAGATCGCCGTCGGACCACTCGATACCACGGGCACACAACAACTGGCGGCTTACGTGGCCGGGCACCATCTGGACTCGGCACGGACTGCTTGCTTATACCACGAAACGGAAGGTAACCCCTTATTTATTGTCGAAACATTGCGTGCGAGTTCGGAGTGTGCGGAAGCGAACGCGTTGCCGCCGACCGTGCAGGCTGTCATCGCGACACGGCTGGCACAACTTTCACCTCAGACACACGAGTTGATGGAACTCGCCGCCGCCGTGGGACGCGAGTTCACTTTTGAGATTCTCAGGCAGGCCAACGACACAAACGAAGAAACCCTCATTCGAGGACTGGACGAGCTCTGGCAGCGCCGCATCATTCGCGAAATCGGCGCGAGTGCGTATGACTTCTCACACGGCAAGCTGCGTGAGGTGGCGTATGCCAGCTTGAGCACAGCGCGCCGGCGTCTGCTGCATCGCCGGGTGGCCGAGGCGCTGGTCGTCATTCACGTCAACAACGTAGATCGTGTCAGCGCGCAGGTCGCGGTGCACTATCAAGCAGCTGGTTTACTGGAACAGGCTATTTCTCATTATCGCCGCGCCG
Source organism: Thermoflexales bacterium (assembly GCA_030834825.1). Taxonomy (GTDB): domain Bacteria; phylum Chloroflexota; class Anaerolineae; order Fen-1058; family Fen-1058; genus Fen-1058. The sequence goes on along the minus strand of JAUQXC010000449.1, from coordinate 84 downwards.
CCCAGATCGCTCAACAGGTGTCTGCCAATCAAGATGCCATTACCTATCTCAGTCGCGCGATCGAGTTGATGCCGAATTCGGCGG
>JAUQXC010000448.1 GCA_030834825.1 Thermoflexales bacterium | reverse complement strand
GGCTTTTCTGCCGCAGGTCGTCGTCGATTTTGAACTGAGTACGCAGCAATTTGCGCTGGCCGGCTGGGTGGTCACGATGTACTTGGCCGCCTATGCGGTGAGCATGACTTTTGCCGGCCGTTTAAGCGATCTGCATGGCCGTCGCCCCGCTTATCTCGTGTGCCTGATCATCTTCATTGCCGGATCGATCCTCGTAGCGTTGACCCGCACCCCAGGATTACAACCCTCGTTCTCGCTGGAGTGGCTCGTCGTCAGCCGTGTGATTCAAGCGTTGGGCGCGGGTGCGATGGTGCCCGTCTCTATGGCTCTCGTCGGTGATCTCTATCCACCTGCTCGGCGCGCGACACCTTTGGGCATCATCGCGGCAGTCGATACCGCGGGCTGGGTCGTCGGGCATTTGTATGGCGGCATCATGATTCGCCTGTTTACGGATTGGCGCTTGATCTTCTGGCTCAATGTCCCCATCGGGCTGCTGGCCTTTGCCTTGTGCTGGCGCGCACTGCGCGAAGTGCCGCAGCAAAAACATGCAGGCAAGTTAGACTTGATCGGCGCAGTGCTGATCGGTTTGGCGCTGGCCGCGTTCAATATTGCCGTGGGCAGCGGCGCCGAGGCCGGCACCACCTCGCAGTTCGTCGAGCAGACCACGCCTGCCTATCAGGTTCCGCTGTTAATCGTGGCGATCAGCGCCTTCGTGGCCTTCATTTTTCGCGAGCTGCGCGCGGGCCGGGCAGGCCACGAGGAACAACCGCTGCTCGATCTGCGTCTCTTTAAGCAGAAGACGTTCAGCGGTGCAGCGCTGGTGAATCTCGGCGTGGGCTTCGCGCTAATCGTCGCGCTAGGCGTGGTGCCATTGTTCATCAACGCCGTCGTCGCGTCGAGCATGCCGAATGCCACCGCTGCGCAAATTCTCAGCGATGGAGCGTGGTACACCGGCTGGGTGCTGTCTGCACTCACCGTGACGATGGCGCTCATGTCGGTCTTTATCGGGCGGATCATCAACCGGTTTGGCTACCGCGCGCCGACGTTGCTGGGATTACTGATCGCGGCGATCGGTTTCTTCATCACCAGCCGGTGGGATGTGAATACGACCTACTGGCAAATGATACCAGGCTTGTTGGTGGCAGGCTTGGGCTTCGGCATGGTGCTTGCACCGATCGCGACGGCCGTCGTCAACAGCGCTCCGTCCGAAGAACGTGGTGTTGCTTCAGCCTTGGTGATCATTCTGCGGTTGGTCGGCATGAGCCTGGGAGGGTCGATCGCGTTGAGCTGGGGCACACAGCGCGTGCAGACGTTAAGCGCCGAGCTCGCCGCAGGGCAAAGCCAGTTTGCCGTCGACACGTTAGCGATATTTCGGCAGGCGACGGCGCAAGCTGTGGCCGAGTCATTCCTGCTGTTTGCGGTAACGGCCTGCCTGGTCGCCTTGTTGCCGGCGCTGTTAATGCGGTCAAATCAAGCAAATTAACAGGCCGCTGTACTCGCCTGCGAATTTGCATATCCCGCTCAATTAGCGCGATAATAGAAGCATCGACCCGTCACAATCGTCCCTCAGTTTCACAAGGAGGAAACCCTCATGAGCGAAGTTCAACAATTCGACGTTAATCTGCCTCAACCGCGCAAACGACACCTGCTGCTGGGCCTCATCGTGGCGCTGATCGTCATCGGCGTCGTGATCGCCGGGGCGTTGGCGTTGACCAGTCGCAGCACCTCACCGACAATCGACGCTACCATGAAGGTCATGCCTGCCACGACGTTGATGTTCATCTCGTTGCACACCCAGCCCGACGAGCTGCCCAACTTCCACGTCATCGCCGAGGCTTGGAAAGGTTCCAAAGAAGCCAACCAGCTCGAAAGCGGGCTGGAGCTGGCACTCTCGATGGCAGGTTTCAACTGGGAAGACGACTTTCGTCCCTGGCTGGGCGAGCAGATCAGCCTTGGGGTGATCGATGTAGGCGATCTGTCGACGCCCGCTGTGAGTGGAATGACGCCGCTGTCGCAGGTTCAACTGCCGGGCATCATCGTGGCTGTCCAGACGAAGGATCGCGCCAAGTCCGATGCCTTTCTGGCAAATATCCGCAAAGAACTGGTCAAACAGGCAGATCGCTCGGAGGCAAAAACCACGGTACAAGATGACACGTATCGCGACATTCCGGTAGTGTATCTCAAGAGCGAATCGAGCGACGACACGAGCCTTTCTTTGCCCAAGATCGAGCCCGCTTATGCCACCGTCGACGACACCATCGTTTTTGCGCTGAGCGATGATGTACTAAAGAAAGCCATCGACGCTTCATTGGACGGAGCTAACCTCACACAGAGCGCAAACTTCAACAACACGATAGGAGCTCTGCCCTCCGAACACGCGGTAGCGTTCTACGTCGATGTGCCAGCCTACGTCAATGCCACCGCTCAACAGGCCGCCGCGCAGAAGGACTTGATGAACGATGCCTTCAAGGACATGCCCGACTCGAGCAAGCAGATGTACGAGCAGCTGCTGAAAGATCAAGATGTGCGATTGCAGGCCATGGTGGAGACGGCCAAAGCCGTCGGCGGCATGGGCGTGACGATGTCCTATGAACCAAGCGGCGTACGCTTCGACACGGCCCTGCAGATCGAGCCAAGTCGTCTGCCGGAAGCGCAGCGTCAACTTTACGAAGCCAACCTCAAGCCGATCAGCGGGAAGATCCCTGAGACAATGCCAGCCTCGACCTTCGTGCTCTTGAACTCCAAAAATCTGGCGGGCATCCTCAAGCCGCTGTTCGATCCGGCGCTCCCCAATCCGTACAATCTATTCAGCGGCAGCAACATGGCTTTGGGCAGTTTGTTGGCGCGCGACGAGCTGACCCAACCGCTGAAAGAATTTCAACAGCGACTTGGCCTTGATCTCAACACGGACGTCATCGGTTTATTGGATGGCGAGTACGCCGTAACCCTGCTGTCCAAGCCAACAGCGCACAGCGCGGTCAACCCGGGCTCGCTCAACCCTCCGCTTGAGTTTGCGCTGATTTTTGAATCAAGCGACGTGAACCGGCTGGCGGGCAATGTTGAGAAGGTGCTGCAAGCCGCTTTGGCCGAAGCCGAGGGTACGCTGGAGCTGCAAAAGACCGATCGGGGTTACACTGCTCTACTTGAGCGCGATGAGTCGATGTTAGCATACGGTGTGATCGATGGCCGTTTCGTCATCGGCACCAGCCCGGATACACTGGCCGCTATCGACGACGCTCAAGCACCACTATCCGCTGACGCCGTCTACAAATCCGCCACGGCTGTCCTGCCTGGCACGCGCACCAACATTGGCTACTTGAATTTCGCACCGCTGTTGAAGGTGGTGGCAGATGGGATGGGCACTCAACCCTGTCTCCCGTGCAACTACCTGAAACCGTTCAAGTGGCTGAGCTACGCGGACGAAGCGCCCGCCAACGGCATTCAACGTGGCACAGTACACATTGGAATTGAACCTGCGAAGTAAGGCTAAACTGTCGGCAGCTTGTCGGACTGGTGTCATATGTCTGTAGTATTTAGCGGTATAAAAGAGGTGCACTTGAGTGCTTGTGCTGCCCCTGAAGATTGAGAGATAATCGTTACAGAACTGATGTTGCATTACAAGGAGAATCCCATGAACGAAGCACCTGAAACCATGCAATATGATGTCAACCTGCCCAAACCGCGCACCCGTAAAGTGCTGGCCGGTGTGCTGGCCGTTGTTTTGCTCGTCGCGGTCGTAGGCGCCGCCGCGGCCGCCATCGCCAATCGCACTGCCCAAGGGCAGGCCGATCCCACGGCCAGCGTCATGCCCGCCAACACGATGCTGTACTTCTCCATGAATACCCATACGGAGAAGCTGCCCAACTTCAACGTCATTGCTGACGCCTGGAAAGATTCCAAGGAAGCGCGGCAAATAGCTGCCGGATTGGAATTAGCCTTCACCCAGGCTGGACTCAACTGGGAAGAGGATCTGCAGTCGTGGCTGGGCAATCGTGTAGCGATGGGGCTGATCGACTTTGGAGGCAAAGATGATGACGCCGAGCGGTCTTTCAGCTATCGTATGCCTTTCTTTGTGGTGGCGGTGCATACGAAAGATCGCGCCAAATCAGACGCGGTGCTGGCCAACGTCCTCGAGCAGTTCAGTAAAAGCTCCCATGGCTCGATCGAGACGGAGACTTACCGCAACACGACGCTGACTTATATAAAATCAGACAGCAAATTTATGCCCGAGAGCGGCGCCTTTGCGACAGTCAACGATGTCGTCGTGTTTACGTTGAGCCTGGACAATTTGAAGGCCGCCATCAACGCCTCACTGGACAACCAGAACCTGGCAGCCAGTGCCAACTATAAGACCGTGATGTCCACGCTGCCCGAACAAACCGCGGGCACCTTCTATATGGACTTCCCCGCTTACATGAATGAATACTTCAAGATGTTCGAGGCGACGTCCAAGAGTACGGAAGAAGTCTTCGACAATATCTACACGAGCGTCTACTCGAATACCGATGCGACGCCCGATCCCGAGATATTGAAGCAACAGGAGGAACGCCAGCGCCAGCGGGAAGAAGCTCGACTTCAGCAGGAACAACAGTTGCAACAACTGCACGACCTGATGCAAGCCATGGGCGGCATGGGCATGGTCATGACCTATGAACCCACGGGCATTCGTTTCGACCTGGCCATGCAGTATGACCTGACAAAGATGCCGGAAAACTGGCGCAAGTATGTGGATGAGAATCAAACACCGGCGTCCAATCGCATTTTCGGTTCACTGCCAGCCTCCACGATCGTCGCCCTGAATGGCAACATGCAGAAAGCCTGGGGAATGCTGCTCGATCCCGATTATTGGGCCATGTCGCTGTCCAGCCTGCCCGGGATGAACCGCGACGAAATTGCCAGCAAGTTGGCCGAGTTCCAGAAGCTGACCGGCGTTGACTTGAAGGCCGACTTCTTTGACTTGCTCAATGGTGAGATGGCCATTGTCATGCTGCCCAAGACCGAGCAGACGCGCAGCAAATTCGGTTTCTCAGTACCCTTCCAATTCGCGGCCCTATTCGACTCCAGTGATGGAGCCAAAGCGTCGAGCAGTCTCGACAAGCTCGTGCAGGCCGTGAGCGCGTTGGCAGGCAAGAACAGCGTGAAGTGGCAAAGCCTGAGTGGCCTGCCTTATAGCGTGGTGCTCGATCCGGATGGCAAGCCCATGTTGACCTACGGGGTCGTGGATGGCCGCCTCGTTAT
>JAUQXC010000447.1 GCA_030834825.1 Thermoflexales bacterium | reverse complement strand
AGGCTTCGCACTGCCTCTGTGGCTAGTTTTGCTCATGCTGGGTGTATTCATCATCCCCGCCTTATTCGCACCGTTGCCGCAATTGATCGAGGCGAACCGCTTGAACTATCCGCCCGCACGTCTGGAAGATACGGCGCACTTTGCGTTTCAGGCGCAGCATCTTTTCACACGCAGCGACAATGGCGATTTCACGATCGGCCTGTTGTTGCCGATCCTGGCGCTGGCGTCGATCCCGTTCATGCGCCGCGCTGGCGAGCGTTGGTTCTGGCTGATCGTCGCGTTGCTTTGTTTCATTTTGGCGTTGGGGCCATACCTTGCCCTCGGCGACACACGCCTTGAATTGCCTTATGCGTGGCTGCATCGCTTGTTGGGTAATCAATACCGCACGCCCATGCGCTTTATGACGCCCGCCGTGCTGGCGTTGACGATGGTGCTGAGCCTCACGCTCGATCGCACTGTGCTCCGCTGGAAGTGGTTAGCCGAACGGGTCTGGTGGCAGCGTGCCATTGTCAGTGGACTAATGCTGGTGTTTGTCTGGGATTACGATCTGTTGAAGCCGTTCCCGATCACGGCGATGCCCGACTATCAGGCTTATCGCGCGATCGCTCAGGACCCCGGCGACTTTGCGGTGCTCGAAGTGCCGATCGGTGTGCGTACCGGCTTCGCCGTGGTGGGGCGTGGCGAGACATTGCAATACTACGCGCCGTTTCATCAACACCCCACGCCTACGGGTTATCTGTCGCGTTTGCCCAGTGAAGTCCTGGACTACTTCTATCACGATCCGCTGCTGGGCGCACTGACACTTTCACAGGCCTTGCCGCCACAAGCGGCGGTCGATGCGCAGCTGAGTCAACTCATCCAAAATTGGAACATCGGCTATGTCATCCTGCATCGCGATTTGCTGGAGCCAGGCCGCGTGAAATCCCTGGGCGATCTGTTGAATCGCCAACCTTTGTTGGAGAAGTTGGGCGAAGAAGGCCCGCTGGTGATCTACAAGGCAAGAGGCAAGTAGCAAGATGCAGGAAGCAAGAGGCGGGATGCAAGGATCAGTAATTAAAAGGCCACGGTGGGAATGGCCGCTGGTGATCGGTCTGCTGCTGATCGCCTTCTTCTTCCGCGTCTGGCTGCTGAACGATGTACCACCCGGCCTGCATCACGACGAGGTAATCATCGGGCAGGTGGCCCAGGATATTCTGCGCGGGCAGTGGGCCATTTATTTCACGCCCGGTTACGGACATGAGCCGCTGTACCATTACGGGGTGGCCGGCATGTTCAGCGCGATCGGTGCGAATGCGTTTGTGTTGCGCTTGACTTCGGCCTTTATCGCAATGTTAGGCCTGGCCGTGGCCTATCGTTTTATCCGCTTAATCTTCTCGCCTGTCGTCGCGATTGGTACGTTAGTTTGGATGTCCATCTCACTCTGGCCCGTTTTCTTCGCGCGGGTCGGCCTGCGTGGCATCACCTTGCCGTTGCTCACCACCTTGACGGCGTATTTTCTGTGGCGAGCGTTGTTTAGGAAAGACAGAGAAACAGCGGAACAGGAAGATCGAGCTAAATCACGTATCACGCACCACGCATCACGCTTCATCCTTCCCGGCATCCTGCTTGGCCTTTCCATCTACACCTATCAAGCCAGCCGCGTCTTTCCGATCATCTTTGGCTTATTCCTGCTCTTTGTCTTTGCGAAGCAGTGGCAGGCGGCACGCCGTGCTCCTCACTCCTCGGTGCGGAGTCTCCCTGTGGGACGTTGTACGTTTTACGCCTTGCGCCTTATGCTCGTCTTTTTCCTCTCCGCCTTAATCGTCGCTGCCCCCCTGATTTACTATCTCACCGTCGTCAACCCGTCGGCCGAGTCGCGTGTGGCCGATCTCAGCGAGCCGCTGAACAAACTGCTGGCAGGTGATCCCGGCGAAGTGATCAGCTCCACGCTCGCTACGCTGGGCATGTTCACTTTTCGCGGTGACGCCGTGCCGATTTACAATCTGAGTGGACGCCCGGTCTTTCCCGAAGTCGTCGGAGGGGTGCTGTTCATCGTCGGCTTATTGATCTGCTTATGGCGCTGGAAGCGACCGGCCTACGCGCTGATGTTAATCTGGTTCTTCATCAGCCTTGTGCCGGCGATGGTCACACCGTTCTCGCCTAACTTCGTGCGGACCATCGCGTCGTGGCCGGTGCCGTTTGTGTTTATGGGTTTAGCGATGAGTGAGATCGTGCAATGGATGCGCAGGATGCAAGAAACAAGAAGCCGGACGCAAGATGCAAGACCCAAAACACCCCGTCACCCCGTCATCTTGTCACCCCGGCATCTTGTCATCGCCTTGCTTACTCTTGTCCTTCTATGGAACGCTGTACTCACATTCAATGACTATTTCATCCAATGGCCCACGGGCGATTACGTGCGCTTCTGGCAGCAGGCAACGTGGACCCAGGCTGTGCGCGCACTGAACGCCGATCCGTCAACCTCACCAATCGCGGCTTCGGGTCTGAGCATTCAAGACTTTGAGCCGGGTGCCGACTTTGATCCGCAGACGTTCGATTTGTTGGGATTGAGACCCGACGTCAAAGTGAAGTGGTTCGATTGCCGCGGCGCCATTCTGTACCCGGGCGAGATGGAACAACCGGTAATCCGTTATTTGTCGCCGACGTTCCTCAAATGCGACGACGATCTCAAGGCCAGTTATTTGCCGGGGCTTCGGGCCGTTGAACAGCCACACTGGCCGAACTCTGGCGAGACCATCTTTGTACTGGAGCAATTCGATCGACCGTGGACGTTGAGTCAACTGCTGCTGCCGCGTGTCATGACCTCTACCCTCTTTCTGGGTGCGGAAAATTTTGATCCGATTAGTCCAACGCGTGATTTGGTGCAGCACAGTGGACTAGGTGTGCCCGAGTTTGAAGGCTTACAACTCTATGGCAACGCACCGTATCCGCGCGTTCTTCCCTCGGGCGCCACACTGACCTTTGACACCTTGTGGGAGTTGGCTCGCCCCATCAGGCCCCCGCTCAAAATCTTTGTCCACCTCTCGGCCTCCGATGGTAAGATCGTCGCGCAGTGGGACGGGCTGGATGTCAACGTCGGCACGCTGGATCCGGGCGACCTGTTTGTGCAGCGCCATCGCATTAATCTGTCGGTCGATCTACCGCCGGGATCGTATCGTCTCTCGATCGGCGTCTATCATGCGGAGACAGGAACTCGCTTACAGGCAAACTTCGCCGGGCGCGTGATCGATTCCATCGTGCTGGGGATGTTGTCTGTCGAAAAATAACCAGCCAGTGACAATCTGACATTGGCTGTTGAGTTGACAAAACAACCGCTGCTTTCCTATCCATAGCCTGCTTGAAGGAGATGTTTTGTGTCGCATAAGATCTCCCGCCGTGAGTGGACCACTGTCATCGCCGTGATTTTGCTGGCTTTTACACTGCGTCTGCATGATTTGGCCGGTACGCCGCCTGGCTTGCATATTGACGAACTGGCTAACGTACAAATGACAGAAACCGTGACGCAGGGCAGGTTTGTGATTTTCTTTCCTGAGAACATTGGCAACGAGGCGCTTTATTTCTATTTTGCTGCGCCCTTCATGAGTTTGCTGGGTAAAAGCATTGTCGCTTTGCGCATGCCGCCCGTTTTCATGAGCCTGGTGGGGATGTGTGTCATCTGGGCCTTGACCCGGCGTCTGTTCGGCCCAGTGGCCGCACTGGTGGCCATGATAGGCTTTGCCGCCACTTTTTGGACACTTTTAACAGGACGCATCCTGGTGCGAACTGTTCTGGAACTTCCGCTGGCAGCCTTGGCAG
>JAUQXC010000446.1 GCA_030834825.1 Thermoflexales bacterium | reverse complement strand
GGTCTTGCCGGTGCCGGGCTGTCCGGCAAACAAGATCGTGATCCCATCGCTGGGAACCAATTTTTGGCCGACGCCCCATTCATTCAGCACGATGTGCCGGCCATGAACGGTGGCGACAATCTCGCGCAAGATCGCCAGTTGTTCAGGCGGCAGAACGATATCATTCCACACATAGCGCGGCGTGATCTTGCGCGCCAATCCGGACAGGCCGGGGCTCGAATGCGCGCGCGCGGCCGCCAGTAGATCCTGCTCGGTGATGGCACTGCCCCGCTGCAAGGCTTTGTCGTGCGCGGAAGCGACCGCATCGCGAATCTGTGAAGCGGTCAACAAGAACTGGCCGGCCAGCGCAGAAAAATCGATCGGGTCAGCCGGATAATCCTGGATCCCTTGTTTCCACAAGGCGCAGCGCTGCGCATAATCAGGAATGGGAAACTCCAGCCACATCAGCGAGCGGGTTCGTGCGGTATCACGCGCTTGCCAAGCCCGTTGGCCGAGGACCAGGACAACGTCAGGGTAGTTGCAGAGTTCGCTTAACAAGCTGGCGGGAGGCGCGTTGTCAACCAGGCAAGTGTCCCAATCGAGCAAGCAGGGGATGCTCCCCGTCAAGCGTGCATCCCGCAACCCCAAGCGCACCGCTTGCAGTGGCGTCGTGGTTTCGTTGATCACACTCGCCAAGTGAACGACGAGGAGTGGCCGCTGCTGGCTTTGCGCCAGAAGTTTTGCCGCGCTGAGTTGGTTGGAACGATCGGGGCCATACAACACCACGATCGCTTTCTCGGTAGCTGCGCGCTCCAAATCGGCGCGCACGTGTCCCGCTAATAATTCATCAATGAGATCGTGAAGTGGTGCTTCCAGGTAAGCCTGCGTGCCCAGTGAAAAATGGGGCACATAGTTTCCCAAGAGCCAGGCCACAATCCCGGAATCCACCACCCATGTTTGAGCTAAGCCAGAGGGTGACAGGGCCTCCCCAGGTTGAAGCAGCTGATATTTGATGAGCGGTGCGTCGGCCATGAAATGCGTGAGCTGGCGGAGTCGCACCAAGCCCGGTTCAGTCAGGAGATCGAGGATCAGGTTGAGGCTGACCAGCTTGCGTGTCACATCATCCTGTAAATAAGCGTAGAGGCGTTCATAGCGAAGATCAAGCGCAGGAGCCAGACAGATGAGGAAAGCGTCTAAATCAAAGGCGTCGAATTGGAAGGTGGTGGCCAGCTGTTGCAAACGCAGCACCACTTGCTGCTGCCGTGCGGCTTGCTCGATCAGATGCACGGCATTGTTGGCAGCACGTGCCGCTTGATCAAAGGCGGCCACCTCAGCCGTACTTAACGCAACGGCTTGTCCCCAGTTACTGGCGAGTGGACGGTCGGCTAACGCTGAGGCTTCAGCCTCGGAGATGCGCAACCCACGAAAGGGATCAGAGGAATCCTGGCCAGCTAATTGCCAATGGCGGACCGCCCGCTGAATCGCAACATCCAGCCGCGCCAGACTGGCCTGCAAATGTTGCAAGTTAAGATCCTCTGACACACGCCGCTGATTATTTGGTTGGCCCTGCTTGTTCGATAAGTTCACAAGATTAAAATCGATTACGTTAGTTTGAGGCTAACGTGCGGAATGATGGGCCACTACACTCAGATCTATACTATATATTAACTTGGATGATGGGGTGGGTCTGACAGCCCAGTTGGGCCAATTATCAGTTAAGCGCATTATACACCGGATTGTTTACTTTTGTACAGCCCTCTAACTTTTGTGAAAATTGCTTAATTTTGGAGATGCCAAAATCTATGTTGACTACCTTGGGATTTCCTTTATAATACAATTCAAAGGTTTGAGGAAGAACAGTGTTTGTGAAATTATTTTGCACTCATGCCCCAAGTCAATCCACCTGATTTTTTGTCCAGGCGGACTCGCGTCATAGGTTAAGCTGCAAGCGTTTGTTCAGACCGCATGTAAACGCGAAGCGAACGATCACTAAAAGCGTGTCACTCTGAGGAATTCATTCCTCACATCCATCCAGGCCGAACGTAGAGTTCACTGACGTTCGATAACTTAATCGGTACGTGGCTATGTCAAAGCAATCTAACCCTGCTGACGAATCCCTAACCGGAGCAGTGAATTGGATACGTGCACGACTGGAAGCCTACATCACTGATCCCTCAGCGCCAGCTGAAAAAGATCCTCTTCCCATCCCATCAACTTTGATCACACTCAGTCAACAGCTGGGCCTGACTGCTTTTGAGCAGAAAGTGTTGATGTTGTGTGCAGCTCCCGAATTTGCGCCCGGCCTCATTGAATGGTATGCCCGCGCCCAGGGCAATCCCAATTTGCTTTATCCCACCTTTGCGCTGGCACTGACCTTGTTCGAAGATGCAAACTGGGAAACATTATCGCCCCAACGTCCTTTGCGCGCCTGGCGGCTCCTCGAAATCAATCACACGCCGAATCAACCTTTGACGATCTCACCGCTGCGTGTGGATGAACGCATCGTCAACTATCTTAAAGGCCTGAATCAACTTGATCATCGACTGCGGCCCTTTCTGCTGCCGATGACCATGGATGCTCAACCAGCAGGATTGCCTCCTTCGCAACAACAGCTCATAGAGCAGGCCCTGACCTTCCTGGAACAAACTTCACTGCCCTTAATTCAGTTGGTGGGGATCGATTCCATCAGCAAACACCTAGTCGCACGTCAAATCGCCGCCCGGTGCGGTATCCAACTCTATAGCATTGCGACTCAACTCATCCCCGCTTCGGCCCGAGAGTTGGAAGACTTCGCGCGCTTATGGCATCGCGAGAGCTTGCTGCTGCCGCTGGCCTTGTATTTGGATGCCAGTGAGTTAGAGTCCGAGTCGCCAACGGCTGATCTACCCCAACGCATTCGACAGTTTCTCTATCGCAGTGGCGGCCTGTTCTTCCTGGACACGCGAGATGTGTGGTGTTCCATGGGCCGCAGTTCATGTACCCTTGATGTGCGGAAACCGACCCCCGCGGAACAAATCTCGGCCTGGCAGACTAACTTGCCACCCGACTTGGATCACTTGCCGACACAGTTAGCCGCTCAATTCAACCTGAACGTAGTCTCCATCCAGGAGATTGCAGCCGAAGCCCTCCATTCGCCACAAGTCGATCAGACGCAGCCGTCGGCCGCTCGGGTGTGGCAAACCTGTCTAGCCCACACCCGGCCCCGCCTCGACATGCTGGCGCAGCATATCCTCCCTAAGGCAACCTGGCAGGATATCGTTTTGCCGCCCGAACAAATGCGCTTTCTGCAGCATATCGCCGATCAAGTTGACGAGCGTGGCAAAGTCTATGAAGATTGGGGGTTCCGTAAACGCAGCAGCCGTGGACTGGGGATCACCGTGTTGTTCAGTGGTGAAAGCGGTACCGGTAAAACGATGGCCGCCGAGATTCTGGCGAATCATCTCCGGCTTAATCTCTACCGGATCGATCTCTCGGCGGTGGTGAGCAAGTATATCGGTGAGACCGAGAAAAATCTGCGCCGTCTCTTTGATGCGGCGGAAGACGGCGGGGCGGTGCTTTTCTTTGACGAGGCCGATGCGCTTTTTGGCAAGCGCAGTGAAGTGCGCGACAGTCACGATCGCTATGCCAACATCGAAGTGAACTATTTGCTGCAACGGCTGGAGGCCTATCAAGGTCTGGCGATTTTAGCCACCAACCTCAAATCGGGGCTGGACGATGCCTTTACGCGTCGCCTGCGCTTTACGGTGATCTTCCCCAAGCCCGATGAAGCGTATCGCCGCCAGATCTGGCAAAAGATTTTTCCATGCGAAACGCCGGTCCGCGATCTGGATCACGACTATTTGGCGAAGACCTTTAAATTATCCGGTGGCAGCATTTACAACATTGCCCTAAATGCGGCTTTCATTGCAGCGACGGTGGGCGCCCCCGTCATGATGCCGCATGTGTTGGAAGCGGTGCGCATCGAGTTGTCCAAAGATGAACGCCTCTTAAATGAGAAGGCGTTCTTGTGGCCGTGTACGAGCTCGTGAGCGAATGCCTGACGAACGTGTGTAACTAAGGTGACCAAGCCGACGAGGGCCGATCGATGAGTGAGACAACCTCTAATAACAAAGCAGACACCAAAACTTCCACCACCAAGGCCAAAGTCGAAAAAGAACCGTGCCATCTGCAAACCTTTGTGGCGATTGAGGCTGATCAGGCCGAGCCAGCCCCTGATGAATTGTTAAGCAATCTCGCGGGAGGGATCTCTGTTTCGACCCCCAACAGTGTCCTCTCGCGCGAACCAAGCACCGTATTGCAGCGGCATGCGACTACGTGGAATGTAGCGCCAGTTTTGCGACCAGTGCCGGTGCCCGCTTTCGCAGGCAAGAACTTCGCGACTGTCCCATCTCGCACTGGAAACCATACGGCCATTCAGACCAAGCTCACGGTGGGCGCAGCGCATGATCCGTATGAAGAAGAAGCCGATCAAGTGGCCGAGCAAGTCATGCGCATGCCGGCCCCGGATTTTGCTGCACCCGCCGGTGTAGGCGCCCCAGATGATGATGGGCATTCCATCCAACGCACGTTTGAAGAAGAGGAAGAACTTCAGGCCAAGCCATTGGCCTCCGCGATCACGCCGCTGATTCAACGCATACCAGCCCCACCACCCGAAGAGAAAGAACCAGCTGAATCCCAAGTACAGCGTGTAGCTGCGGAAGAGGATGAGCTTCAAACCAAGCGCGGTTCAGCCGCTGATAGTTTTGAAATGGGCGATGATTTTGCAGGACGCGTCGCCGCGACCCGCGGCGGTGGCGCCCCCCTGCCCGATCCAGTGCGGACCTTCATGGAGCCACGCTTTGGCGCTGACTTCAGCGGGGTGCGCGTGCATGCTGGCAGTGAAGCCGCGGACTTGAATCAACAAGTAAGCGCGCAAGCGTTCACACTGGGGAATGATATTTATCTAGGCGAAGGCAAGACCGATCTTTCGTCTGCCAGTGGCAAGCAATTGCTGGCTCATGAATTGACCCACGTGGTGCAGCAGGGTGGAGCCGAGACGCTCCAAACCAAACCAGAAGAGCATGTTCAGCGAGCAGTGGCCGTTGCTGTAAAATTGCCTCCCACTTCCAAGCCACTTCCCGAAGAGATTGAGGAAGATGACTACCGCTTCCAAGACAGACAGTCCGCGGCGGTGGTGGATACGGCCTCACACAACCAGCCTGCCACGCTTGAAGCGTCGGAAGACGCTTCACCTGAGTTAGCCCCAGAAGAAACGACGGAAACCGCTCAGGCAGAGGCAGCAGATCCAGCCACTGGGTCAGAACCCGCCAATCAAACAGGATCGGACAACACCGAAGCTGCCTCAACTTCTGAATCACCTCAGACACCTGAGGTCGGTGTCAAAGCCGAGCTGGAAAATGCGCCTCAGGCTGCGGAATTCAAGACCGCATCGAAAGCAGTAGCAGACAAGCAAGCTGCATTCTCTGATAAGTTTACTCAAGCGGACAAGCCGAAAGCCAACCTGGCTACTGGCACCAAGAAATTATCGGATCTGGCCTCTCCCGAAACGCAAGGTGCGGTGGATGCACTGGGGGCTGTTTCAACCGAGCTAGACGCAGGCGCGGTTGAACGCCAAGACTTGGTCGCGCAGGTGACAGCGACACTTGAGGATGAAACGAAGCTCGGCGAAACCGAGCGAGCAGCCGCAGAACAGGAATCGCAGAAGGCCGGAGCAGAGCTAGATCAGGCCTTAACCAATTTGCAAGAGCTCGCTAACCCGAATATCGAATTTGCCGCACCTGGGCCTGCGGCCCCCGATCAGGAGCCTGTCATCGCTCGCATGCCTGCTGATGGAGCAGCCGAAGACGAGCAGGTTCGCACGCAACGGTCGGCGCAGGTTCTTAATCAATTCGTTGGCCAGAATACCGGCCGTTCAGGGACCATTCTCGGCAAGGCCCAGACGGTTCAACAAAGCTTAGTGGGCACCGCTTTACAGGTGAAAGCCTCGTTGCAGGCGAGCGTCCAACAAAACCAAGACCTGGTTAAGCAAGTTATTGAAGGTGAACGCCAACAGGTACAGAACAAAGCCACCGAGGTTCGCGGATCACTCGAGGGACTTTTTACCACCGCCAGCGATCTATTAACAACAGATTTTGACGCTGCCAAGAAGTTGGTCGAGGAAGAATTTCAGGCCAAGATCGATCTGCTGACCACTGAAGAACCAACCGATCTGGCGACAGTCGATCAGAAGGTTAACGACACTATCAAATCCATGCAGGACGTGTCAGCACTGCATAAGCAGATTGATGCGGCACAGCCTGATGTGGATTTCTGGAAAGGCCTGACGCCCGGTTGGGCCGATGGGGACGACTACTACGATCGAAAACGGGAAGCGGCCCGCAACGCAGCGCAGGGGGTGCGCGACGCCTACAAGACCGAGGTTACCAGCAAGGCCAACGATGGCGCCCAACAGCTCGCCAACAGTACGGCCAAAACCGACGCGCGAAAGACTGTCTCCGATCAATACCAACAATCGCGCGCTGCGATAACAACTGAAAAAGACACTGCGCTGACTGAAATTCAGCAAAAGTATGATACGGCACTCACCAGTATTACCCAGGTTAAAGCGGCCAAGTTAGACACCCTGGCGCAGAGCCTGGAGGCCACTCTCACGTCGCTGAACGACCTGGAAACGACCTTACTGACTCAACTGGAACAACAAGGACAAAGCCAGGGACAGGCGACCGAAGCAACCGCCCAACAAGTCGCAGCCCAGATTCAACAGGGTGCCACGGCAGCTGCCGGCCAGTTAGGTCCCGCGCTGAGCGGCCTGGTTGATCAAGCCCGCAGCATTCCCGCACCCGACCCAGATCATTTGCAAGAGGCCCTGGCCCAGGCTCAGGCCAAGTTGGATGCGGCGAATGCCCAGTTGGATGCGACATTGGGCACTCAAATTGGTTCGGCACAACAGAGCCTGCAACAGCAAGGACAACAGGCTGTGACGGGCCTGACCCAGGCAGGCGCTCAGGCGCAAATTCAAGCAACACCCATCAGCCAAGCGTTCAGTGACAACATGGACACCCTTGTCCAGGATACTGAAACAACCTTCACAACGACAACGACCGAGCACAAAACAGGAGTAGATACACGCGCTCAAACAGCTGTCAAGCAAATCGGACAACTCTACACCGAGTGCCACACGGGCGTTACGCAAATCCTAACGGCGCTCAATGATGGGTTGAGCCAGTTTGCCACTGATTTCAAGTCCGGCCCAGAGGGATTGGACAAGAGCCTAGCTAACCTGACAAAGGATATTCAAGATGAAGCCAAGAAGGCCGGTGATAAAGTCCAGCCCGCTTGGGTGAAGATAGTGTCTTTCATCGGCCAGATTCTGGTTGCCATCGTGGTGGCTGTGGCCATTGGCATCTTGGTAGCTTCCGGTGTTGGTTTGGTGCTCGGCCTGATCATCGCGGCTGCCATTGGCGCTGCAGGCGGATTGGCCAAAGGCATGTTGCAGAACTGGGCCGAAGGCGAAGACCTGATGAAGGACTGGGGGAAGAATGCGGCACTAGGTGCAATTGAAGGCATGTTGATGTTCGCTGGTGGTCGATTCCTGGCGGGCGGTTTCGCCAAATCGTTGCTAGCCAAGCCAGGCGCGCTGATGGGCGAATGGGTTGCTAAGGCTATTCTGGGTGGAGCGGTAGGTACGTTGCGTGATGTAACGATGGCGGCCATCAACATGACAAGTGAAGGCACTTTCTCTTGGAGCCGATTGGGACAGACCTTTGTCGAGGCTCTAGTCATCAACATGGCAAGTGAGTTCCTCTTTGGTGGCGCTCAACAAGCCTGGAAGCGCTTGCGTCCACAGTCCACCGGTGCACCTGACATTCCTGCTGGTGGCCCCGATGCGCCGACCAAGGTGCCCGACGCTGATGTGCCGACCAAAGTCCCGGACACACCAACAACAACGCCTGATGTACCGACGTCAAGCAAGCCACTTACCCCGAGCGCCCAGGCGGCTAAAGACCTAGGATTCCCAGACGCGCCTAAAGGTCACGAATGGGTTCTTTCAAGCAAGGGGACACCCTATCTGCGTCGCGTTGCCGGGATGGGACCCACCGGTGAGAATATCCCACAGATCAAGTACGATCCAAACTCAGGCGGCTTGGTGTTTGCAGATACAGGCAAGCCCTATATGCCACCCCCACAGGGGTTTGATTGGGTTCCTACTTCTGACGGCAATCCTTATCTGCGTCCGACGGGCAGCTCCGTCCCCGCCAACACACCTGAAATCAAGCTCACGCCAGATGCAGACCTTGTTAACACCCCGCCTCCTGCGCGGAAACTGCCGCAAATCATTCAAGACTTTCTCAATAGGCCTGACGTCAAACAGGCTGTTCAAAAAGGGTTGCATAGTGGTGAGAAGAGAGGGGTTAAGGAAGGTGTGGTAAAGCCAGTTGCCTATGGCGTCCCGGTAGTCTGGAATGACGGGTTATACGACCAATATGGCCCCTGGGAGGCTGTGAGCGATCAGCGAAAGACTGAGCTCAAGCAGGATGCACAACAAAATCTGCTAGAGTTTTACGACCAGCTGGCCAAACAAGGTGTGGCTGATCCCAATCCGTCTTTTGATTGGAATAGCTTTTGGGCAGATTATCAGAAACAACATGCAGCTCCTTGATTGAGTCAGTCAGTTCCAAGTTAAGGGAAACAGATGAATCCGTCATCCGCTCTCGTTCTCTGGATCAACTTTCAAGAAAAGCGTTACTTTCTTGTTCCTGCTTCGCAGCCCTTGCCCGCAGGTGAAATGTTACTTGTTTCTCCGCTGGGCAAGTCGCAACAAGTTGACCCAGAATTCTTAAGAACCTGGGAGATTCCTGAAGCAGTCGCGCTCGCCTTCTTGCAAGCGGGCAGCACCCAAATTTTTGCGAGCTGGCAGGAGCGCCTTCAACAGCTGCCTACTCAGTTCCAGTCTGCTGAGGTAGGGGCCGCCCCTTACTTGGGCCTGCCTGGAGAAATGATGTTCATTGCGGGATTGTTAGGGATTGATCCGGAAGAACTTCAACGTGATCCGCAGGTTTTTCTGGCCCGCTTAAAGCGTTTGGCACTTGAACTAGCGGATTTCATCACGGAGAGCATCTCGGGTGAGGCAGATCAGGTGGCGCGCGCCCGCCAACGTTTATACAAATTAACGGCAAATTTACCGACGCAGTCCATTGAAATTAACGACAGCCTAGAGACGCTGCCTGAAAAAATACAGATGTGGCATGCCTCCTCTACTGACAAGGAAAAATTCGGAGAGTTTATCACGCTGCTACGCACCTTTGCTGCAGAGACATCTGCTCCGGCTGTCGAGGCGGCTGATCCACAACAGGCCTTTACCCGTTTAATCCAAAATCTCACAACACTGTTTGCTCAAAACTCGGAAGAAGAACAAAGCGCGCACTATCAAGCTTTGGCGCACAAAGCCGTGGAGTCGGCCGTGGGCGAAATACCTCAATTTGACTTTAAGAAAGTTTGGGCCGAATATCAACAGCAAAAAATTCGTACGGAGCCTTCCTCCGGCGAGTAATTGATATGCGTCAGGTCTTTCCTTTCTCGGACACGATCCGGCCTTATGGGCCGATCTTATTAGGCCTCGTGCTGCTCTTGCACGCGATACTTGTCATTCCTGTCGCACTTTTGGCTCCGACAGAAAAAAACCTTTCTTTGATCTGGCTCATGATAGTCATCTGCCTGCCTTTTGATTTGATTGGCCTCTATATAACTGTACGACACATGGGTCAGGTTATTCTCACCGATGAAGCGATCATCCTTCAACGCTGGGGTCGGGAACAACGCTTGTTGTATAACGAAATTACTGATATACAACCCCGCGATCGGCATATCCCACCCAATCTTGTGTTTCATGCCCCGTCTCGTACCCTTCGATTCAGTCGTATGCTGGAGAACTTCCCTCAATTTTACGCCACCTTAGAACAACAAATACCAACTATCATCAACACGATGCTCGTTCCCGGCACACTACCCGGGAAGTTGCAGGTTACGCGCAGTTTTTGGTCTTCTAGAGCTGCACTACTAGTGATACTGCTTGCTGTAGCCGGGCTAATTTCTTTAGCGCTGGGCTATGACACTGCACAGCAGACTCTCAGACCGACGGCTTTCTTGCTCACTCTATTGATTGGAGTTGGCTTGACGATCGCGGCTCTGATCGGCGAACTGGATCCTTCACAGCCCTGGCACTTGCTGATATCTTCTCAGAGTATCGAGGCTTTTTATCTCCTCGGCCAGAAAAAACAATGGCCGACTGAGGCCATTGAACAAATTCAGCTAAGAGAGGAAAAATCTACCACCAGCTTAGATACCGCTCACATCCCGATCGTGAAGCGTTCTGTCGTAATCGAATTCAAAGAACAGCCTCCTTTGATCCTTGCTGAAAAACGCGCAAATGACTTTGGGTATGCCCCAGAGCAGATTTACACCTATCTACACCGTCTCTATGCTCAATATTTGAGCAGTTCGCGCGGAGAGCGTACTATGGATGCCAACCAAAGCCAAGCCAATTCTTTAATCCAGCAGGCCCAAGAATGGCAAAAACAATCAAACTATGCCAAGGCGATCGAAGCTTATGAGCAGGCTATTGCGCTCTTTCCGCCTTATGCTTCTTTTAATCTTATAGTGGGCGATTTGTACTTTCGACTTCAGAACTATACCGCCGCGTCACAAGCTTATTGGGCCGTGCTGGAAACCATACCCGAACATGCTCAGGCCTGGAGCAGTTTGGGACAATGCCTGCTTCTACTCAAGCAAGTCTCAAAAGCCGTCGAGGCTTTTGACCATGCGGTGGAAATCGATGATCAATTAGTTGAAGCCTGGTACTATGGCGCGCTGGCATATGGTTATCTTGGACAAATTCAAGAGACAAAAGAGCGGTTGCAGCGCGCGCTTCAGTTGCGTCCCGACTGGGAAGCCGTCGCGCGGCAAGAACCTTTATTAAAAGCACATCTACCGTCTTCTTAGCCGATTGCCCAATTTCCTGGAAGTAATGCCGTTCGAGCATTCTACCGACCAATCATCCTTTCAAAATTTTTTATGCCGGGAATTTAAACCATGAGCGAAACAACACCACCCCAAAAACTGCCCGCCACGCATCATACGCCAAAGTCCAAGGTCGAGTCCGAATCGCATCTGCCGCCCTCAGGAGTGACCCAGGTCGAATCCTCCAGCCTGATTCAGGACGAGTTACTGACCACTGATCCGAGCAGTATTCTGCGCCCTGCTGAGAGCGCCATTCTTCACCCGCCCGGCAGTAGTGAGTTGAGCGCGCGGTCACAGCAGCACCAGTCCGGGAGAAACACTTCAAGTGCCAAGCCGTTGGCGGCCTCGGGCTTTGCCGGACGGAACTTCGCTGGACTTCCCACACGCGGCCCAATCCAAACGAAGCTCACGGTGGGCGCAGCGCATGATCCGTATGAAGAAGAGGCCGATCAAGTCGCCGAGCAAGTCATGCGCCTGCCGACTTCCACGTTTGAGTCACCGGCAGGAGCGGGCGAGCCAAACGATGGAGGACGTTCCATCCAACGCGCATTTGAAGAAGAGGAAGAACTTCAGGCTAAACCGTTGACCTCTGCCATCACGCCGCTAGTGCAGCGCATCCCGGCGAAGAGTGATGAAGCTGAAACTCAACCTGAATCTCTGGTGCAGCGTGTGGCTGAGGAAGAGGATGAGCTTCAAACCAAGCGCGGCTCAGCCGCTGATAGTTTTGAAATGGGCGATGATTTTGCAGGACGCGTCGCCGCGACCCGCGGCGGTGGTGCCCCCCTGCCCGATCCGGTGAGAACCTTCATGGAGCCGCGCTTTGGCGCTGACTTCAGCGGGGTGCGCGTGCATGCTGGCAGTGAAGCCGCGGACTTGAATCAACAAGTAAGCGCGCAGGCGTTCACGTTAGGGAACGATATTTATCTGGGCGAAGGCAAGACGGATCTCTCCTCAGATAGTGGCAAACAACTGTTGGCTCACGAGTTGACCCACGTCGTCCAGCAAGGCAGCGCAGGAGAAATCAAGCGTGCGTCTCAACCGGCAGAACTCTTGAAGGAAGAAGAAGAGAAGAAACGTGGCACCGCTTTAGCGACCGGGGCCACAACGGCCCTTTTCGACGGCGGCTCGGGTCAAGCGTCAACTGAGGATCAAGCCACGTCAGATCCAGCTGCCCCCCCCCAGGCCGCTCAAAGCAATAAGGGTAATGGTAAAGAGCCAGCGCCAATCTCTGACACATTAACGCCAACCGCAGCGCCTCAAACCACCCAATCACGCAATGGTAATGGCAAGGGAACTGCTCTAGCTGCTGACACATTGACGTCAACCACAGCGCCTCAAACCACCCAATCACGTAATGGTAATGGCAAGGAAACTGCTCCTGCCTCTGACACCCTGGTACCAACCGCAACGCCTCAGAAGACTCAGTCACGTAACGGCAACGGCAAGGAAGCGCCTCCCGCATCTGACACCTTAGCCCCAGCAGCGACACCTGAAATCACCACGTCGGGCAACGGCAAGCAAGCAGCTGTGACCCCACCAGCCACATCGGTGACTACACCCGAGTCTGAAGCGAACAAAGAGAATGGCAAAGGAACTAAGAAAGAGATTGCCAGTAAAGAAGCAGCCGGGGCCGGCGAACAATTAAAAGAGCAGGAAAAAGATCGCCAAGAGAAAACCAAGGCAGGTCCTGAAGGAAAGGTCGCCACACCGGAAGGCGAAAAATCCATGGCCGAGCTGGGCAATATCATGGCGGATATGGAGGCTACTCAAACTGAAGAGCAAGGCAAGGCCGAGACGGAAGTAGGTGACCTTGAATCTCAAGGACAAGACCTGGCTCAGGACCAGACCGCGTTGGAGGGTGAGGTAACGCAAACCCAAGAAGAGTTAAGTGGCGTCAAAGATGAGTTAGCCCAGCACGAACAGGGCGAGGTGGAGTTTGCGCCCTTACCGGAAGAGGCGTCGGCGAACGGGCCGGAAGTGCTCTTGAAAGATTTGGGCGTGGATACCCAGCCCATCGAAGATAAGAAGCGCCAGGATGCCGAGCTATCTAATGGACTGATTGAGGAATTCATCGCTGAATGTTCGGCTAAGGCCAGCACCTTAGCGACCATCGCAGAGACCATCCCCGAACGGATTGAACCGGTCCTGGCTCAGACCAAGGCCACGATCGAGACCGCGATCGCGCAGGCCTCGGACACTACTGCAGCAACCATCGAGCAAGCTCGCGCTCAGGCCCAGAGCGATGCCGAAGCCGCCCACACCGAGATCGAGGCCAAATACACGGCAACGGTCACCGCCGTTGAGACGGCCACCCAGACGTCACGCGCTAGCATCGAAACAGATTACGCCACCAAGCTGCAGGGCCTGCTGAATATTGAAACCACCAAGTCGGGTGAAATCGATACGCTGGTGGCAGGGGGGACGAGCGGTGTTTCCAAAGCGGCTTCGGATATGGCCCAGGCTGCCCGGCAGACGGGTGCCCAATACGCGGCCAAATACCAGGCTGAATCGTATCCAGAGCCCACCTTCCTGGAAGGCTCTGATTACTATGAACGCAAGCGCCAAGCTAAGGTTAGTGCGGCCAAGCAAGTATCCGAACAGTATGCCAATGAGTTTGCAGCCAAGGGCAAGGAAGTTGGTGGCCAGCTGGCCGGGTCCGTAGGTGATGTTAAAGGTGAGCTCAAAGCCAAGCTCGATTCGGCACGCCAGGCGATCGAGAGCGAGAAAACGGCGGCCCTAGCCGAGCTGGAGCAAGCCACACAAAATGCGTTGACTCAAGCCACCGATACACAAACCGCCCAATTGCAAGCAGTTGATGAAAGCCTCACGGCCACTCTGGAATCTCTGGACCAGTTGGAAACCAGCTTGCTGACACAGATTACAGAGACCGGGCAACAGCAGATGCAGGCCGCCGAACAGGCCGCTCAGCAATCTCAAGCTTCACTGCAGCAAGCCGTCCAAGAAGCTGTCGCCAGCCTGAACACTTCTATCTCGGAGATGGAATCTGAAGTACGGGCCATCCCCGCGCCTCAACCCGCCCAGATAGAACAATTCATCGCGCAGGCCCGCGGACAGTTTGACAACATGTACACGCAGTCGGCTAGCGGTCTGGAGACACAGATCTCGACAGCCGGGGAAACCGTCATGCAGACCGGGCAACAGGCAGCTCAGTCGCTTGACGAAATTGGGCAGCAGGCCGCGCCCCAAGCCGAGCAAATTTCAGCCAACTTCACCTCCAGCGTCGATGGATTGAAGCAAAGCGCCATCGACTCCTTCTCCCAGTTGGAGACCGATCACACGACGGCCGTCGAAGAGCGTGCCGCTCAAGCTCTGGATAACTTCACGGCGGCCTTGACGCAAGCCCAACAAGATGCCGATAAGATCACCACGTGTCTCAAGTCCGGCGTAGACGGATTTGTCAAAGACTTCAAGAATAGCTTACAGCCAACGCTGCAAGGGTTGCCCAAGAAGATCGAGGATGAAGCTACCGCTGCGGCCAACAAAGTGCAACCAGCCTGGAAGAAGGTGGTCGCATTTATTGCGGTGATCATCATCACCGTGGTGGTGGCCGTGGCCATTGCCGCGCTGGTGGCCTCGGGCGTAGGGATCGGGCTTGGGCTGTTGTTGGCAGCCGGGATTGGCGCACTGGGTGGTGTCGCCAAGGGCATGATCAACAACTGGGCCGCAGGCGAACCAATCACCAAGGACCTGCTGAAGAACGCGGTGATGGGCGCGCTCGACGGTATGCTGCAATTCGTGGGTGGACGCTTTGTCGCCGGTCTCAAGCTGCCCGATACGGGCTGGAAGCAGGTCCTGGTCAAGAAGGCCGTGGACACCGTCAGCGGTATTGTCACGGATACGGCCAATCTCGCTTGGGATGGCAAATTAACGTGGGAAACGGCTGGCAAGATGCTGCTGAACAACCTGGTGAAAGGTCTGGTCAGCTTTGGCACGGGCACCGCGCTGGACAAATGGAACCTGCCCAAAGGTTCGTTCGAAAAGTATCTGGCTGAGTCGGGCATGGGAACGTTGGGCAGTACCGTCTCCAAGATGACCAACTCGTTCCTCATCGAGGGCGAACCCTTTAGCTTTGATAAAGCCATGAACATCCTGGGTGAAAGTGCCGCAGAAAGCTTCCTCACCAACGCCGTCCAAGCGGGCTTTGACAAGGCCAAGGTCGAAGACAGGCTCAAGGGTAAATTCGATGGCTGGTTTGGCGATAAACCTAGCCCGATTATCGATCCCAGTACGGGCCAGCCCTTCGGTCAAAAGCCGGAGAAAGGCACTATTCTCGATGCCGATGGTAACCCGATCAAGCCCACCAGCCCGCTGGATAAGATTAAGGAAGCCTATGATAACTTGGGCAAATGGGCGCGCGGCGAAACAGAACAACCGCATATTCTAGGTCCAGATGGTCAACCAGTTAACTCGAAGGGAGAACCGATCCCGGACAAGTCTGAGGAACCCGGTGTGGGCCTGGTGGACGTGCATGGCAAACCACTGATCGATACGGATGGCAAACCGATTAAGCCGGGTGATCAACCTGGTAGCGGCTTGGTCGATAAGGATGGCAATCCACTATCCGGCTCCAAACCTAAAACCGATGAGCCAGATGGCGGCTTGGTAGATATACACGGCCAACCGCTGTTTGGGTCCAAGCCGGCGAACTCTCCGAAACCCGTGTTGTTGGGCGCCGATGGGCAGCCAATTGGCGGCTCGAAAGCGCCGCCGCCAAAGATTATGGACCCGGCTACCTATGAGCGCATCCAGCAATTCAAATCGGGTGTGCCCGGTTTCGACTATACGACTCCCAAGGGCAAACCTCCCGCGTTTTGGAGCGGTGGTGAAGATGTAGCTGGACAGGCCGCCCGCCAAGCCGGATTTGCCACGATGGAGGACACTTCCGGTGGTCAGAGTGTGCAAGCCTTTACCACAGGGATTAAGAACCAGTCCGATTGGAGCGATCAAAAACCCATCTGGTCGCAAGCCTCTGCTGCCTATGCCCATCAAGTTGGCAAGCAATACGGTGGCACCGATGAACCCGTTTACATCTTTATCAATGACGCCAAGTTCAAACCGGATAGTGTCTACATGACAGTCGAGAAACCGATTCTACTGAGCTATGGCGTTAAGGTGGTCGAAGTCCATGGTCCACCCTTCAACGTGCCTGGCAAGTAAGTCCAGCGTCACCGGCTGTTCAATCGATAGATCACTCTAAAGAAATGAGGACAAATGGCCTCTGAAGAATTTCAACGTTTTACGAGCAGTTTTTTGGGCGATCCCAGTGAAGCAGCACGTGACGGCCTGGATCTCCTCGCCCTCCGCCAGCTGGTTGGGCCAGAGCGTCAGCAGGCAGAGGAAATACTTTTACAACGGCTTGCGGCAGGCGATTCCCGGGCCGCGGTGGGACTGGGTGAACTCGGCTCACAACAGGCCGCCGCCACGCTCAAACACTTCTTGCAGTTGAGCGAGACGGGGCAGCCGATCGGCGCCGGCTTTCTGATCAATATAGCTGTGGCCTTGTGGCAAATCGAACAGCTGCCGGAAGCGCTACAGCGCGTGGCCATCATCTTGCAGCAATCACCCGATGCGACAACGCGGATGGAGGCGGCGCAGGCATTACGCAAGTTTGCCAGCCCAGCGGCCAGACAGGCGCTCCACGCGGCTCTCGCGGATGAGGACGGGCTGGTCCGTTACCATGCGGCCCGATCGCTCTTAGTGTTAGCTGGGAAGTTAACCAATGAATTCGACATGCCACCGCTGGCTCTAAAAATGATGTCAAACAATCCAGCGGATCGGCAGCCAGCCGTGGCCGAATTAAGCACGCTGGTCTAAACGCTTTCTGCGAGTAAGAACTTCACAGTTTAATTCAACGTTAGACAGAGGGGCAGTCATGAGTAGTAACGACAAACTTTCTTTGTGGATCGATTTCGCACAATCGCAGTATTATCTGATTCCCGAGGAGCAAGAATTGTCCTCCGGCGAGTTGCGCCTGGTCACCATGACGGGCCGTGCCCGGCACGTTGATCCCGATGCGGTGTCCCCGTGGGCGGTGTCAGAGACAGCCGCTCAAGCTCATATGCAGGCAGCCGCGCTCGATTTTCTGAGCGGCGCCAAGAGTAAACTGGCTGATCTGTTTTCTGCGGCTGCCTCTGCAGTAGAGGTAGAGGAGGAAGCTGCTGCGCCAGACCAGGTGGCCGCCGAGCCTACCCTTGACTTGACGCTGCTGTTGCTGGGAATCCCCACTGAAGCGTTAAAGCGAGATCCAGCCTTAGGTGGTCTGGGCCTGCATAACATTGTCAAAACCTTGGCTAATCTACTGGGCGACGTGATCTCAGGCGAGGAAACGCGGCTGGCCGCCGCGCGTGAACGGGTGCGCCTCTTCCGGGCAGAGCTGGAAAAGAGCGGTGTCCAGGCCCATCCCCGACTGGAGGCCCTCCCCGATAAAATACACGCCTGGTATACCGCGACTGGCGATAAATCTGCCTTCCACCACGTGGAGGGAATGCTTCAAACGACGGCAGCCCGACTACGCCTGGCTTATGAAAAAGGCGAGGTGGATTACCAGAGCATCCTGGCCGATTTGATCCAGGACGTCCGGTCGGTATTTGCTGAGGAGGAAGAGACGTACGAACAAAGACAGCAACGGTACCGGGAAATGGCGCGATCTTCCATTGAAGCGACAGGGGTGCCCAAGTTTGATTTCAAGAAACTCTGGGCCGAATATAACCAGAACGAAAACCAAGCGCCCTGAAGCCACGCTTTTGACAAAATGATGAAGCCCAAGGTCTTCCGTCTCTCCCGAGCCCTGCAAAGCATCGGGGCAAGTCTCGTGGTCGTAGTGGGACTGAGTTACGTGTTCTTTGCGCTAGCTGGGCTGTCCCAAGCAGATGCAACCGTCTGGTTGGGACTGTTGCTTTTCACCGGCCCCTTCGTCGTGCTAGGCCTCTACTGGTTTTGGAGGCATAGCGGCGCCGTCATCCTGACTGAGGACGCCATCCTGGTGCGGCACTTTCAATTTGAGCGACGCCTGGCGTATGCGGATGTCGTCGCTTTTCAGGAAAGGGATGCCCACCTCCCGCCCAACTACGTTCTTAAAAGCCCGGCGGGCGTTCTCAAGTTCAGTCGGGAGACCGAAAACTTTCACGAGCTGTACACTTTCCTGCGGCAAAAGATCGCTGTGCTGCGCGAGGCAGATTCGGTCACCTTTCCCTTGAGCTTGAACTTCATGCCGGGGTTCCTCAAGAGCGTCGGAGCCTGGGTGGGAGTCATCGGGTTCCTCTTGGGAGGCATGACCTGCTGGGGTCTGCGCGAAAGCCAGAACCTCTCGGAAGATGTTTTCTTTATCGGCTTGACGGCCGTGCTCTTTTTAGGGCTGACCCTCGCTGCGGCGCTGCCCAAACTCAAACAAAAACCACGTGAGCTGATCTTTACGGCGAAAGAGATTCAACTGCAGCCCTTCTGGGGGCCGCCACAACTCTTCAAAACCGATCAGATCCAAAGCCTGCTGATCGAGGAACAGGTGAGTTTCACCCGAACCATCCGTATGCCCTGGATGAAAATCCGGGTGACTGTGCATCCGCTCATCATAAAATTCTACGCTGGGAAACACCTGGTCATCGAGGAAGGACAAATCTGGCAAGTGGGCTATTCGCCAGAACGCTTGCTGGATACTTTGCGCCAATTGTATCGGCCCCAGAAACCAGGCGAGCAATTGCTGAGGGCGGGGCAAAACAAGCAGCGCAGCTGATCGCTCCAACTCGTTTGAAGTAGATTCGATTCGCCCAACCAAATTTGTAAGGAGTCCATGAATCAAGCGCGCCATACGAATGTGATCAGAATCGGGGGAGCGTTCCTGATCGTGCTCAGCTTGCTCTTGCTGATCATGGCATACCAAGGACTTCGCTTCGCCAATTATCAAAGCAGCGGCGTGACAGCCCAGGCCACGGTGACGGACAAATACACGGCTCGCACGCGTCAGGTCAGCGGCTCGACGTTATATCGTTCCGATTTTTTGCTGGACATCACTTTTTCTACCGGCACGCAGCGTGCAGGCGGCAAGTTTGTCACCGCTGAAGCACTGGCTGATGAAAAGAGTGTAGCGGCCCTGCACCCAGGCGATCAGGTACAAGTAATCTACTTGCCTGACGAGCCGCAAAACAAGGTGGTTTTGCAAGCTGCGCTTGAAGCCGGAACACTGGACCTGGACAAATCCCAATTAGAAAGCTATCGTCAAACCGGCATCCCGGTTGAAGCGACCGTGGATGAGATCGATAGCGCTCAGCACACGCTGCGCGTCATGTTCCTGACACCGCTTTCCGGCGGTAATTCAGGAGACCTGGTAGCCGCCACCCTGGATGTGAATAAGTCAGTTTGGGACGCCGTGAATGAAGGTGAAAAACTCGAAGTAGTTTATTTACCCGAAGACCCGGAAAGTAACGTGGTTGCTAAACGTATGCTGGAAGAGGGTAGTATCAACCCTTATCTTTTATCGGGATTGGCCCTGGTCGCTCTGGTGTCAGGGGTAGGCTTAATGTGGAGGTTTGGCAGAAGCAAACGTCAAGCTTAAGATTCGAGCACTTGCGTTGAGAAGAGTCCGTTTTCAGTGCGCCTCGATCTAAGTCACAATCGTTGTTGAACCAATTTAGGCGGTCGGGAGATCAATCCATGAGCGAATCAACGCCTTCCCCAAAACTTCCCGCCAATCATCATTCGACTAAACCCAAGGTCGAGCCTGAGTCACATCTGACCCCCTCGGTAGCTGCCCAGGCCGAATCATCCAGCCTACTTCAAGACGAGTTACTAGATGTCACCCCCAGCAACATTCTGCGTCCGGCGGGCAGCGCCATTCTCCAGCCACCGGGTAGCGGTGGGCTAAGTTCCGAGCCAAGCGCAGTATTGCAACGGCAACATTCGACAGGGAACACGACGAACGCCAAACCCCTGACGGCCTCGGGATTTTCCGGACGGAACTTTGCCAAACTTCCCATACGCGGAGCTATCCAAACGAAGCTCACCGTGGGCGCGGCACATGATCCATATGAAGAAGAAGCCGATCAGGTCGCTGAGCAGGTCATGCGTACACCCGCGTTAGCTCAAGCTGCGCCTGCCGCTGAGGAGGACGAATACCCTTCCGGCCAACACTCACCAGGGAAAAATGAAGAATCCGTAACCAAGCCACCAGCCTCCAGTGTTACGCCCACGATACAACCAGCGACACCCTTTAACGAGGGCGTAGCCAAGCCAGTCATGACGGAAGAGATTACGGTCCAGTCTGAGCCTCCCCTGTCATCCACCGACCAAAAAGAGGAAGACCGTGAGCCCAAACACACCCTGGCAACGAATAAGCTTAAGATGGGAAATGGTCTTGAGGGGCGTGTCGCGGCCATGTCCAACGGTGGTCCCCTATCGCGCACGGCCCAATCTTTCACCGCACCACACTTTGCCGCTGATTTTAGCGGTATACAGGTACATGCAAACGACGAGGCTGCCGATCAACCGTCGGGCGCTTCGCAATCACAAGCAACTCGCCCGCCTAACAAACTAGTCGAGCAAGCTGTTTCACCCGTTAGCTTAACGATCGCAACAGCGCAGTCGCCTGCTGGGACACAACCATTGGATTCTAATTTGGCAGCAGTCGATCAATCTTCAGGCAATCCAGCCAGCCAAGGCCAAGCAGAATCACAAGACGAAGTGTTGTTGGCCCATCCCCTGGCCTTGGAGCAAGCAACGGCTGAATCGGAAGTGGCGGAGCTGCTCCCCGCTCAAACAGCCGAACAAGCGAGTCCACTGCCTGAAGATGAAACTAAACCGGCCGGTTCTTTGACGGCGGCTGAGGGAATCGATAAAGAAAAGTCTCACTTACAGGCAGAGGAGTTCCCATTCCAACTTGTACCAGGCGAGACAACTGGCGCCGCCATTCAAACCGACCAGTCGGCGCCCACGCCAATCGGCGCAGATAAGCAAACCATCGAACCGGCACGGACTTCGACTTCCTTCTTGGCGTCTGAAACAGAAACCTCACCGGCCCCTGCTGCAACTGAACTGCCAACAGGCGCGACGCCCGCTCTAAACCCACTCAAGCCTGCAGCCGAATCAGCTCCTCAACCTCTTCAGGAGGTTAGTGCTCCCGCGGCTGAAGCGTTACTGCCCTCCCAGGTGGTGACAGAAGAAGATCATATACAGCGGGTGGAGTCCAGACCTCTGGACACAACATCTGGCGAGGAAGATGAAACGCTCCGAGCTTTATCAGCTGGTCATCAGGCCGGGCCAATCTCTTCGGACTTGGAACAGCGTATTCAGGCCATGCGCAGCAGCGGCCAACCGCTACCCGCTTCAGAAAGAGCTTTTTTTGAGCCGCGGTTAGGACGTGACTTGAGCCAGGTGCGCGTTCACGCCGATAGCGAAGCGGCTGCTCTCTCTCGCCAAGTGAGCGCCCGCGCTTTTACGCTGGGCCACGACATCGCCTTTGGCCCGGGCGAATATGCTCCCGGTAGTACTGCGGGTCGTCATTTGCTGGCACACGAACTGACTCACGTCGTTCAACAAACCGGCGCACCCGCTACCCAAGTGCAAAGAGCGGGGCCGTCAAACGGCGCCCCAGCCACAGGTGAGCAACCTTCACTGCTGGATCAATTGAAGGCCAAGTTGGAAGCTTTGTTAGACAGCATTCGTGGCACCGCCGATCGTGAAGCGAGCGGCATCGAAGGCCAGGCTAATTCAGAAGGTATGGGCGTTCAGGGCGAATCGCAGACGCGCGCCACGGGCGTTGAGAGTGAAGCCATTACCCGAGGCGCGGAAGTCGAAAGCCAGTCGACCACAACGGCGACGAGCATTGAAAGTGAATCGGCCACTCACACGGCGACCACGGAAGGCCGATCGGTTGCCGACGCTACCAAGATTGAAGGCGAGGCAACAACTGAAGCCACGAATGTAGAAGGGGAGGCCACCGCTCAAGCGACCAACGTTCAAGGTGAGGCGGCTTCCACAGGAGCCACACTGAGCAGCAAAGGCGACGCAAAAATAGAGTCGGAACAGAGCGGCATAGGTGGTCTTGAGAAGAAAGGGCAAGGCGCGATCGAGACGGTACAAGGAGAGGCCAACGCCAATCGGAACCACCTTGAAGGTGAGGCCGACGCTGCGACAGGTGAATTACGCGGAAGTTATACCGCCATCGAGACCGAGGCGCAGGGAAGTCAGCCGGATTTGTTGACCCAGGCCAACGCCCTGATGGGCCAACTTCAATCTGAAGCGCGTGGCACTCTGGAAGCGGCCAAGCCAGCCAGTGGCGCAGATCTAACACCGTTGGAGGGAGATAAGGCGGCGCTGGAAGCAAAGGCCCAAACGCTGTTGGCGCAGCTGGAGGGAATGTTGGGGCCGTTCTTTATGAACCTGGCCACGTTGTGGGAAAAACTCAAGCAGATTGCCAATGCGATTTGGAACCGCCTCAAAAATCAGGTAACCAATGCGTGGGAGGGATTAAAGAATTTAGGCAGCTCCATTTGGCAAGGGTTGCAAAATGGCTGGGCAGGCTTGAAGAACATGGCGAGTTCGGCGTGGCAAGGACTGACGACCATGGCGAACACCGTCCTTTCCGGCCTGCGGACCCTGGCGACAAATTTGTGGAACACGCTCACGGGCAAAGTAGGCGGCCTCGTGTCCGGCCTCAAGACGATGGTGACATCCGCATGGACGGGCCTCCAAACAATGGCTTCCAACATCTGGACCGGGCTCAAGGGTCGGGCCAGTTCTGCTGTCACAGTTGTCAAGAATCTGGCCACGACCGCCTGGAACGGCTTGAAAGACTTGGCCACAACCACTTGGTCAGCCCTGCAAGGCCGCACCAATTCGGCTCAAAACGGTGTGAGTGGCCGCAAAGAATCAGCCATTAGTTCCATTCAAGGTATGGCGGGAGAGTTTCTCAACAAGATTGGCGGCATTCTGGGAGGTCTCAAGAGTCGGGCAGGTGCTGCGTTGAATGGCCTTAAGAACATCGTCGGTGGCGCACTCGCAGCGCTTAAGAATCGCGCGGGTACCGCTGTTACCAATCTCAAGGCACGCGCCAGCACCGCTGTCACCGCACTTCAAAGCCGGTCGAGTGACGCCATTACAACCTTCAAGAGCCGCGCCGCAGCAGCGACTGCAACGCTGAAGAATAGAGGGTTAGCGGCTTGGACCGCGCTCAAAGGGCGAGCCAGCACAGCTCTGGCTACTCTCAAGCAAACGGGGTCGGCCGCTTGGGCTGGTCTCCAAAACCTATGGGCCGGACTCAAAGGCCACGTTCAAAGCGCTTGGGGAACCATCCAAAGTCGGGCGAGTGCTTTATGGGCCGCTTTTCAAAGCAAGATCAGTGCCATCTGGGCGAGCCTCCAAGGTGTCTGGGGCAAGATCAAACAAATGGGCAGCGCCGCCTGGGCAGGCCTGCAAGGTGGTTGGGACAACCTAAAAAATCGTGCTCAGTTAATGTGGGCCGCCATCAAAGGTGGCTGGTTGGGCATTGTCGGTCGCGCCAAGACGCTCTGGGGTAGAGCCAAGGGAACTTCGCCAGAAGGCTGGGCCACCGTCACCCAGGAAGCCCAACAACTGAGCGCAGCCCGTATCCAACTTAAGGCGCGTGGCAATGGCCCTGGACAGACGCACGACCCACTGATCATTCAGCGTCAATTGGGAGAGGGGCAGTCATTACACGCCAGTGCTCGTTCGGCGATGGAAAGCGCCTTCGGTGAAAATCTATCTGGTGTTCAAGTGCACACGGATAGCACCGCCGTGCGGCTAGCGCGCCAGTTCGACGCTCGCGCCTTCACGGTGGGGAATCACATTGCGTTTGACACGGGTGAATATCGACCCGGCACGTTGATTGGTGACGCCCTGATCGCTCACGAAGTGGCGCATACCATTCAACAGCGTGGCGGCGCGGCGGACACCATGGCGAAAGGTTACGAACCGGCAGAATCGGCCGTGGAGCTGGATGCCGATCACGCTGCCATTGGTGCTGTAGCCTCCAAATGGTTGGGGACAAAGGATATGTTGTCGCATCTTCCACAGGAGGTATTGCCCAGACTGAGGACTGGCTTGGGGTTGAGAAGGTGCGGCACTACGCCTAAAATAAGGTTTGATAACGTTCGCAATGTAGGTCTGCTCGAAACAATTGACGATGTGAATGCTAACGTACAAGACTGGAACGATAGCGATTACCAGGGCAAGAACATCTCGTTGGATGTCGCCGGGCAGAGCGACCAAGCAGGCCGGGCGAGCGCTGAGCCGCAAGCAATAACCGGGGGGAGCGATCACGCTCTTGAGGTCACGGGAGACGCGCCAACAGCATTAGGCCAATCAGCACAACTAGAGTTAGTGGGCAAGTTCGATGGCAAGGAGATTCCAGAAAGAAGCCCTAAGTTTTCTGTGGTTCCGCCTCAGGTTACTATTGACGAGGTTAATGCTCCCAACACCCCACCCAGCGTCCAGCGAATTCCACCTAACAGGGATATAGCGGTAGCTGTCCAAATACAGGGTTGGATGAGTGGCATGGCGCCTATCGAGTGGTCTGTAACGGGAGACGCGGCAGCTGGCTCTGCAACTGTAAATGGGGCAAACGAGCACGATATGAGCGCAAGTGGCTCGTTAACTCTGAGAGGCGTGAACCAAACAACCCCTGGCCATGCCGATGGTTTGAATCTAGTTGCGAAAATGGGCAATACCGAAGTTGCCACGAGTAACGATTTTTCAATCGCTTCTTATCCAAGAGACTGGACAGATACTCGCGTGGCGGATGTCAACAGTGGAGGCGCTCTAGGTATAATTGTTCAAGATGGCTGGTCCAGTGATGGTAGTGGCAATATTAATGAATTAGATGAAGTTGATATCTCTGAACTTGTAGGACTAGATCAGAGAGATAATCCTCCCTTCACTAGTGGTGGAGGAACCTCAACGACCTCTGGCACCTCAGGTTACCTACCCGGAGATCAGTTAACTCAAGACAGACATACTTATGGCAGATCTTCAATTGATACCAGCACTGTAGCCAGTGGTTCTTACACCATAGTCTACACACAGTTGTCTGTTTTCAGATGCGCGAGAACTGGAATTAATGACCAGGATATGCCAGGAGCAGGTTATACCATTACTCACACCGTTTGGTGGGATGCAGCGACAAGTTCTTGGAAACATCAAACCGTTAAGGCAGGTGCGGCCACCACAGTGAACGGTCATTCGAGTTCTGCAGGAAGTGGTGGAGGAACAAGTGATGTGCACGACTTGTGAGCAGTGCACTTGTACACATCCGAGGAAACTACACCAGAGGCTAATTGTTCCTAGATGCATTGGCTATATGTGGAAGCTGGTGGCCGCGGGTGTCCTATTGATCGGTTGTGGTCATGAGGCGAATACTACTCCAATCGAACCTTTCAATGTTCAACAGGAAATGACTATGACAGAGATTCCTGAGTACCTTCAGCGCTGGCCCGGCTTATACATGCGTGAGGGTGATCGAATTGTCGAAGCGCTGCCTGCAGATGTAGCAGTAGCTCAAGTCTATCCAACCTGGAAAGACAAAGGCATCGTAGTAGATGGTCGACGGTTGACTATCATGACAGCCAAGACAACCTATCATGTCAATGAAGAAATACGGGTGATTCATGTCTTGGATGCGCCAGAGTCGGGTCTAGAAGTTTATGTGATGGGACCTAAAATGGTCTACGGCGAATATGTGGATGACAAATTAGCTACGAAGCCAGTGCCTATGGGTGAGAATCCATTCATCCCCGCAACTTATAATGGGCGGGTATTGTCTAGTCCAGTGGTGGACTATAACTATGAAATTACCACCTACACTTTCTCTGAGCCGGGAACACATCAGATCTATTGGCAGTTAGGCACGGTCAAGTCCAATATGTTGACCTTGGAAATTGTGCCTTAATGGATTGGCCCACCAAGAGTTGAAGCGACCGAGCATGAATTCGTGTGAAGCGCCTATCAAGCATCTAAATCAATCGTTTCATCCTAGGGTGAACATCCTGGGTCGAACGTTGCCCGCTTATCGCATCTTGCTTCTTACAGGCATTTTCCTGGGCATCGTGTTATCACTGTTCATGATCCAGGTCACGGGTCTTGCACTTGCTGTGGGACTGGGAGGAAGCGCGGCGACGGCCGTTGCTTTATTCGCTGCTGCCACGGTAACCAAAGCCGTCACCGGTGAGGAAAACTTTACCAACTATCATTATCAAATCGTAGCGTTGGTCGCAGCCGCCGGATTTTTAGGGTTGATCCATCAGCCCATCTTGCCCTATCTCGACGCGACGGCACTCGGCTTGGGGCTTTCAGTAGTCTTGGGCCGCCTCGGGTGCCTCACGGCGGGCTGTTGCCATGGTCGGCCTGCACGCTGGGGTATACGTTATGGACAGGCACATGTCGCTGATGGATTCCCGGCTTACCTCAACGGCGTGCGGCTCTTGCCCGTTCAGGCGATGGAGTCATTGTGGGCATTGGGCATTGTGATCGTAGGGACGGTGCTCGTGCTAGGTAAACAGCCCGCGGGCACGGCGCTGGCCTGGCACGTGACCGCTTACGGCGTCGGACGTTTCTTTTTTGAGTTTTTGCGCGGTGATGCGGAACGTCCCGATTGGCGGGGCTTCTCAGAAGCTCAATGGACGGCACTAATCACGATAGCGGTTATAGCCGGAGCAGGCTTGGTTGGTATCTGGCCGTTTCAAGTGTGGCACGCCGGTGCAGCAATGGGGTTGGCCGTTGTCATGATCGTTGTGGCGTTCTGGCGACGTTGGGAACCGCATCATTTGTATCAACTGCTGCATCCGCGCCACATTCGGCAAATCGCTGAGGCGCTGGACAAATTGGCCGACCTGTCAAAGGCTCAATTAGTAGTAGAGGGTGAATTGCCAGCAGGCTCGCAGCTGCACCTGGTGCCAATGGCATCCACTGCGTTAGGACTAGAACTTTCATTTGGCTACGTCGAACAAGCCGGTCAGCGCATCGACCACTACACCTTGTCCAGTCGAAACGGTAACTTGACCCATAGAGCGGCCTGTATCCTGAGCGAGTTGATCGCTCAGCTTAGACACGCCTCCTGCACAAGTGAAATCATCGCCGGACGCCAGACTGGAATATTTCATATGCTGATCAGATCACGCCAACCGCTGCAAAGTTGACGTGCGATCAGAAGCTGAAGGTGGCCGGCAGGTTCGACCACGGCAAATTAAAGAAGGGCGAGGTGCCGCAACGGTGGGCACCTCGCCCATATTCTTACGCCGTGCATCTACTCAGCCAGCACCCCGCCCAGCGCGCAGCCGCTTCGACCCGAAAGGGTGCTTCGCAGGACACGGCGTGAGCGGAACGGCAGGCGTTCTCCCCATGTCCTGAGCACGGTGTGCTCAGGTGGGCCGCTGGGCGTCGACTTCACTGCGTTCCGCTCACGCGAAGCGTGTGCCCGCCGCGCAATCGAAGGAGGCGTCCGCCTGAGTAGTAACCTTACGCCGTCACCCTGGCTCGCTCGAAGTACAACCCCTCGTGATCGGCCTCGACCGTGACGGTATCCCCTTCCTTGAAATCGCCGCTGAGGATCTTCAAGGCCAGCGGGTCCTGTAAGTGCCGCTGAATCGTGCGCTTCAACGGGCGTGCGCCATAGAGCGGATCGTAACCCGTGTCGGCCAGCCAGTCCTTCGCCGCCGGGCTCAACTGCAAATCGATCTTGCGATCGCTCATTAATTTACGCAGATTGCCCAACTGAATCTCCACAATGTGCGCCAGGTCCGCGCGCGAGAGATTATTGAAGATCACAATCTCGTCCACGCGATTGAGAAACTCCGGCTTAAAGCCCTGCTCCAGAGCGGTCTGCACCCG
>JAUQXC010000445.1 GCA_030834825.1 Thermoflexales bacterium | reverse complement strand
GAAGATGCGGCGAAGAGACAGGAACCAACTGTCGGTGAGTTAGAAATGTTCCTCGGCGATTCCGATCAACAACAAGCCTTGCTTGGGACGCTGGTTGAACGGGACGGCTTCAACTGGGGCTACGATCCTTATCATTACACGGTACCGGAAGGGAGTTACTCCACCGACCCCAACGGCACGCCGCGCATCTTGGAGTTTCGCGAAATGGTGCAGGCGCTGAATCAAATTGGCCTGCGCGTGGTGATGGATGTGGTCTATAACCATACCAATGCCAGCGGGCAGAACCCCAAATCGGTGCTCGACCAGATCGTGCCCGGCTACTATCATCGCCTCAACGCCGCAGGCGAGATCGAGACGAGCACGTGCTGCCAGAACACGGCCACCGAGCACAAGATGATGGAGAAGCTGATGATCGATTCGCTCCTCACGTGGGCGAGAGAATACAAAGTCGACGGCTTCCGCTTTGACCTGATGGGCCATCATATGCTTGAGAACATGGTGAACGTCCGCCAGGCGCTGGATGCGTTGACGTTGGAGCAAAATGGCGTCGATGGCAAGTCGATCTATATCTATGGCGAGGGCTGGGACTTTGGCGAAGTGGCGAACAACGCACGCGGCACGAATGCGATTCAGTTGAACATCGGCGGCACGGGTATCGGCGTGTTCAACGATCGCTTGCGCGATGGCGCGCGCGGCGGCGGCCCCTTTGCACCATTGCCCGAGCAGGGCTTCGCAACCGGCTTGTGGGAAACGCCTAACAGCTATGAGACCCGCACTCCTGAAGAGCAGCAAGCGCAACTCGGCGAGTACATGGATTGGATTCGCGTGGGACTGGCCGGTAACTTGCGCGACTTCCCCCTGCAAAAGGCCAATGGCGATATCGTCCCGGCGGAAAACATCGACTATAACGGCAAGCCGGCAGCCTACACGCTCGATCCACAAGAGAATATCAATTACGTGTCGGCGCATGACAACGAAACGATCTTCGACGCCGTACAGGCCAAAGTCCCGACGGATACATTGCTGGCTGAACGCATTCGTTGGAACAACCTGGCGCTCGATCTGGTGCTGCTGGGCCAGGGCGTGCCGTTCTTCCATGCGGGTGATGAAATCCTGCGCTCCAAGTCGCTCGATCGGAACAGCTACAATTCCGGCGACTGGTTCAACAAACTTGACTACACCTACGAAGCCAACAACTGGGCCGTCGGCCTGCCTCCGTCAGGCGACAATGCCGACAAGTGGCCCATCATCCAGCCGCTGTTGGCCGCCGAGGAACTCAAGCCGCAAAAAGCAGATATTCTTGGGGCGCTGACGCACTTTGAAGCGATGTTGAAGATTCGCAAGAGTTCCAAATTGTTCCGCCTCGAGACAGCCGATCAGATCAAGCAGCATTTGTCGTTCTACAACACCGGTCCCGATCAGCAATTAGGCCTGATCGCCATGCGCCTGTCCAACAGCGGCGAACAGCGCATTGACGATCCGTTTGGCGAGATCATGGTGCTCTTCAACACGACTGGCAAAGAGCAGACCATACCGGTCGACGCGTTGAAGAACCTGCCGTTTGAACCGCATCCTCTACAGGCAACGTCACAGGATGCGGCGTTGAAGCAGTCCAATTTTTCAGAGGGGGCATTCACCGTTCCCGCCCGCACCACGGCGGTGTTTGTGGTGAAGAGTGAAAACTTGCCGCCGGTTGCGCCAACCGTCGCCGCGACCACAGCGCCTGCTCCTCAACCGACGAGCATGCCGCCGACCTCGGTTCCCAAACAAGCGCCGACGACGGCTCCCGCAGCACCGTCCGCGCTGCCAGCAACCACCAACTTCGGCGCGCTGGCAGCTATTGTTGTTGCGGCAGTAGCAGCGTTGATTGGCCTGGTCGCGTGGCGCAGGCGAAAATAAGATCGGCTCGGAGTTGGTCTGCGACCTGCCCGGATTTATCGGTATAATCACACCCATGAAAATTTACTTCTCCGGTTCCATTTCCGGTGGACGCGCGCACGAAGCGATCTATCAGCATTTGGTGGCGCGGTTGCAAGCGCAAGGACACCAGGTCCTCTCAGCGCACGTGGCTGATCCAATCGCGCTGGAGGCTGAAAAAGACCTGCCGCCGCGTGATGTCTTCGAGCGGGACACGAATTGGGTCAGAGAATGCGAAGCGGTGATCGCCGAAGTCAGCACACCGTCATTGGGCGTGGGCTATGAATATGGCTTGGCCGTGCAGCTGGGCAAGCCGGTGTTGTGCGTCTATCGCGCCGGTTTGCGAATGAGCAAGATGATCACCGGCAATCCCGCGCCGAACTTGACGGTGGCAGCGTATTCTTCCGAAGCGGAGTTGGACGAGCAGGTGGAAGCATTCTTGAAGAATCTGGCAGACTGATGTGTTCCTGTGGGACAAGGCGATTTTGTTAGGCGTATTCATCCAGTTACGCGAAAGGCGCTCATGACCAATCACTTCTCGACGCAAGCCGTTCACGCCGGGAACGAGCTGCCGGCCCCGGCGGGTCATCCCGTCTCACCGGCGATCTATCCGGCCGTCACTTACACCTATGACCACCTGGCTAATCTCTCGGCGGCGCTGCACGAGAACGCCGGTTATTCTTACGCCCGTTACGGCAGCCCGACGATTGCGCTGTTGGAACAAGCCGTGGCGACGTTGGAAGGCACCCAGGAGGCCGTCGCCTATGCCTCCGGCATGAGCGCGTTGCACGGTGCGTTCGCGCAAGCCAACATTACCCCGGATCGACCGGTGGTGGCGGCGCGGAATGTGTACGGCGCGACGTATACGCTGCTCAACCAGCTATACGCGGCCAGCGGCGCGCTCCACTTCGTCGAGATCACCGATTGGGATGCAGTGCAGGCCGCAATCGAACAGTATCAGCCGCGCGCCGTGGTGCTCGAAACGATCTCCAATCCGTTGTTGAAGATCCCCGATATTCCGGCGATCACCCGCTGGGCGCACGCTCACGCTGCCATCGTCATCGTCGATAACACCTTTGCCACGCCCTATCTCTATCGCCCGATCGATCACGGCGTCGATGTCGTCGTTCATTCGGTGACAAAGTACCTGGGCGGTCACGGCGATGTGCTGGGCGGCGTGGTGGCGACGACGGCGCAGCGCGCGCACGAACTGCGGCTGCAACAACGATCGTTCGGCGCGAACCTCGGCCCGTTTGAAGCCTGGCTGACATTGCGCGGCCTGCGGACGCTGGCGTTGCGGATGCGCGAACAGTGTGTGAATGCATTGCAGGTCGCGCAGTGGTTGCAAGGTCAACCGGCGATTGCGCGCGTGATCTATCCCGGCCTGCCCGATCATCCCAATCACGATCTGGCGCAGCAGCTGTTCCGTGCGAATCACTTCGGCGGGATGGTCTCATTTGAATTGCGTGACGCCGCCGAGTCGGAAGTCTTCCGCTTCATGGAGAAACTGAGGCTCATTCAAGCCGCGACGAGCCTGGGCGATATCTACTCCCTGCTGCTCTATCC
Organism: Thermoflexales bacterium; assembly: GCA_030834825.1. Classification (GTDB taxonomy): domain Bacteria; phylum Chloroflexota; class Anaerolineae; order Fen-1058; family Fen-1058; genus Fen-1058. Next base: position 191 of record JAUQXC010000445.1, on the reverse strand, counting down.
CGCGCAGTCGAGTCATCACGCGCTGGGCCGTGAAGAACGTCTGCGGCAAGGCATCGGCGATGGGCTGGTGCGCCTGTCGGTGGGCATTGAAGATGTCAGGGACATCATCGCAGATTTGGAACAGGCGCTGTCTTGAAAAGCGAAAAGTGAAGAGTGACTCCACGCCCTGCCTTCCACCTTCCGCATGAGCA